>JBEVGZ010000182.1:0-11024 GCA_040511515.1 Microterricola sp. | reverse complement strand
TGACGTCGAGGGCGCGCGAGAGCGCACTCACCTTGGCGGCGAGGGCGTCGCGCTCGCGTTCCGTGACGTGCAGTTCGTCGCGCAGGCGTTCGATCTCGCCCTCGGCGACGGTGACCTCCCGCTGCGCCAGCTCGTAGGCCTCGTCGAGGTCGGTCTCGCCTGCCTCGCTCTGCTCGGCCGCAGCCTCGAGCTCGTTCAGGTCTCGTTCGGCCTTGGCCCGGCGCTCGGCGGCGGCCTCTGAGGAGTTCAGCTGCCGCAGCACCTCCCCGCGCACCGCCGCGAGGCGGGAGGCCGCAGTGTCGGCCTGACCGGTGAGCTGGGTGATCTCCAGGTCGTGGCGGGAGACGAGCGCGCTCTGGGCCGCGATCTCCTCGTCGACGGCGTCGAGCCGGGTGCGCGCGGCGACCGTGGCGTCCTGGGCGGAACGGAGGGCGGCTTCGGCTGCTGCGAGCTTCCCACGTAGCCGCTCCACCTCCTCCTGCGCCTCGGACACCATCGACTGGGTCACTCCGGGGCCGAGGTCCAGGCTTCCCGTCTCCCGCCCGAGCAGCGCGATGCGCTGATTGGCGAGGGTGAACAGGCCGCGCAGGCGTTCCTGCACCGATTCGAGGCCGAAGCTCGTGCGGCGCGCAACGTCGACGGCGTCGCCGAGCTGGGCCTGTTCGAGGCGCTGCACCCGCAACTGCTTCTGCTCAAGCTGCTCCTGCAACACGATGCGCTCGCTGTGGCGTTCGTGTTCCGTGCGCGTGAAGTCGTCGAGGGCGCGGCGCAGCCCGACGACCTCGTCGGCGAGCAGGCGGGCGCGCGCATCGCGCACGACGGCGGCGATCGACTGGGCTTCGCGCGCGATCTCGGCCTGCTTGCCGAGCGGCTTGAGTTGGCGGCGGATCTCGCCGGCGAGGTCGCTGAGCCTGGTCAGGTTGGCCTGCATGGCGTCGAGCTTGCGGAGGGTCTTCTCTTTGCGGCGGCGGTGCTTCAGGATGCCCGCGGCCTCTTCGATGAAGCCACGGCGGTCCTCTGGGCTCGCTCGCAGCACGGCGTCGAGCTGTCCCTGGCCGACGATGACGTGCATCTCACGGCCGAGGCCGGAATCGCTCAGCAGCTCCTGCACGTCGAGCAGCCGACATCCGCGGCCATTGATGGCGTACTCGCTGGCGCCATTGCGGAACAGCGTGCGGCTGATCGTGACCTCGGAGTATTCGATCGGCAGGGCGCCGTCGGAGTTGTCGATCGTGAGGGTGACCTCTGCCCGTCCCAGCGGGCCCCGCGTCGAGGTGCCGGCGAAGATGACGTCTTCCATCTTGCCGCCGCGGAGCGTCTTCGCGCCCTGCTCCCCCATCACCCAGGCGAGGGCGTCGACGACATTGGATTTTCCGGAGCCGTTGGGCCCGACGACGCAGGTGACGCCGGGCTCGAAGGCGAAAGTGGTCGGCTGTGCAAAGGACTTGAACCCCTTCAGGGTCAGGCTCTTCAGGTACACGCGCCGCCTCGTCTTCTCGCCACAGTTGGATCCGTGCGGATATTGGCTCTACGGTACCGGAACTCCGCCGGAATCCCGGGAAATCAGCGGGCGTCGCGGGTTGCCCTCGCGGGATCGGCGTGACGTAATGGAGAGATGACGGATGACGGCGCGGCTCTGCTCGACTCGATCGAGATCCGCGGGGTGCCGATTCCGCGCCGCCTGGGCACTGCGGACGCGATCCCATTCGAGAAGGCCATGGAGTTCTCCGGGATGATCGAGGAGAGCATCTGGGGCCATCGGGATACCTGGCTGGGTCCCGAGTCGTCGCTGTCTGAGTACCGTCCGAGCGCGTTCACCTGGCGCATGCCGCTCGCTGCATGGCGCGGTGATGACGTCGTCGGACGCGGGATCGTGCGCTACGAGCTGAACGATGACGCGCGCACGGCCTTCGTCTACGTCTCCAGCCATCCCGCCCTGCGCGGGAATGGCCTCGGCAGCCGGCTGCTGGCCGAGACGGAACGCATCGCGGTGTCAGCAGGGCGCACCTCACTGAACAGCTACAGCGATCACCCACTGGCCTCACTGAGCGAGGTCGACGAGACCGTCCCGCGCCTGGCGGCGTCCGTCGGCGCAGCCGTCATCCCCGAGTCCGACCCGAGCGCCCGTTTCGCGGTGAAACACGGCTACACGCTGGCCCAGATCGAGCGGGTGAGCGTCTTCGACCTCTCCGACGGCGAGCACGACCTCCCCGCTGTGCAGGGCGAGTTGGCACGGGCCGTGCAGCACGCGGGCGACCGCTACGAGCTGCTCACCTGGGGCTCAGAGACGCCGGAGGAGTACATCGACTCCTACGCGGAGGCGAACAGCCACATGGCCACCGACGCGCCGGCAGCCGACCTCGATATCGACACGGAGACGTGGACGGCCGATCGTGTGCGCGAGCGCGAGATCGAGGCGGACGAGGCGGGCATGGAGCTGCTCCGTGTCGCCGTGCGCGACCGCACGGATGCCAGCATCGCGGCCTATTCGGAGCTGGAACTGCCGGCGGAGCATCCGAATCTCGCCTACCAGGCCGACACCATCGTGCTGGCGGCGCACCGGGGGCACGGTCTCGGCATGCTCATGAAGGCGGCGAATCTGGTGAGCCTGGCCGAGGTCGCGCCGTCGCGGCGGCGGGTCTACACCTGGAACGCCGACGAGAACGAGCACATGCTGCGCATCAACCACCAGCTCGGCTTCGAGCTCGTCGGCTACTCGGCCGCCTGGCAGAAGACGCTCGCCTGACGACGCCGGGTCGCGAGCAGGGCACCGACGGCGCCGAAGACGAGCGCGCCGCACGCGTAGGCCACGAGATCGAGCACGGCGAAGCTGGTGCCGAAGACCAGGCGGGCAGGCGGGAACACCGTGGACAGCGCCGCCGGTGCTCCGGTCAGCTGCAGGAGTTCGATCGCCACAGAGACCAGACCGCCGATCGCGGCGGCGAGCCAGACGCGGGCCCTCCGCCCACGGCCGATGGGCCCCAGCGTAAGCAGGGGGTAGACCAGCAGGGCGATCAGGATCGTGTACAGCACGCCGCCGACGGCATCGCCCAGACCTCCTCCGAGGCCGAACCTCACGATGAGCCCGAGCGCCACCACCCCACAGACCGCCGCCAGCCACGGCAACACGCCGGCGCCGGCCGATCGCGATGCTGTCATTTCCCCAGCCTAGGCGGCACCTCAATACATGCCGTGACGTTATGGCTCACTTAATGGTGTGTAATAGAAGTACACCGTCGTCGACCACCACCTGCACTGCGAAGGCTTCGCCCCGCTCCGAGGGCGCCCGCCCGTCCAGCGTGGAATGGTTCGCATCGAACCGTGGTTGGACTCCGTGGGTAACACGATTACCCACTCCATGCCCCGGTGCCAAGAATTGAGATCATGACTGCATTGCCCACCACCGCCACCTCCGCCCTGCAGGAGCACGCCGCCTGGCGCGAACAGCGCCTCAGCGCCCTCGTCGCCCCGCAGGGCAACCTCGCCTTGGTCGAGACCCGGTGGCTTCCGAACGGTGAGCGGCTGGGCGCCGACGATGCCCTCGTCGGCCAGGCCGACACGGTCACCGCCACCGTGCTCGAGCGCACGAACCTCGAGACCGGCGAGCCGGAGCACGGCGTGCGCCTCTGGGACGCCGCATCGCCGGCCATCCTCGCATTCGACACGGTTCCGGCCTTCGACTACGACCCCGACTGGGTCATCGAGGCGCAGTTCACCCCCGTCGCCGACGACCGCACCATCCCCTTCGAGCACATTCGCGACAACGGCGGCTCTCGTTCCCTCGTCGTGCCAGGCGACATCCGCTTCGAGCACGACGGCACCGAGTACACGATGAGCGCCTTCGATGACGGCGGAACACTGCTCCTCGTCTTCGGCGACGCCAGCAACGGAGCTGAGGGCGACGCGGGAACCTACGGGTCCGGCCGCTTCCTCTTCGTGCAGCACAACGACGGAGCGCGCTTCGACGGCCGCGGCAGTTCCGCCGGCGCCGTCACCCTCGACTTCAACCGGGCCTTCGTGCCGCCCTGCGGATTCTCGGCCCAGTACAACTGCCCGCTCCCGCCCGCTCAGAACCGCTTCGCCGGTCCCGTTGCGGCCGGCGAGCGCGTCGCCGCCTTCCGCGACGGCTTCGACATCTACACCGTCTGAGCCCCACAACTCACTCACACAGCACCAGTCACACCCACAGCACCCGTCAAACCCACAGCACCAGCCGCACCACTCAACAGGAGAAACACGTGAAGAGATCCACGGGCGCCATCGCCCTGTCCGTCGCCGCAGCCCTGGCCTTGTCCGGCTGCGCTGCAGGCGGCACATCCGACAGCGGTGCGGATTCCGCAGACGCCGTCATCGAGATCGGCTCGCTCTACGAGCCGCAGAACCTCAGCAACGTCGACGGCGGCGGCCAGGGCGTCACCGAGGCGTTCACCGGCAACGTCTACGAGGGCCTCTACCGCCTGAGCGACGACGGCGAGGTCGAGCCGCTCCTGGCTGCGAGCAACACCGTGAGCGATGACGGCCTCAACTACACCTTCACGCTGCAGGACGACGTCACCTTCCACTCCGGCGACCCGCTCACCGCCGCCGACGTCAAGTCGAGCATCGAGCGCGTCGTTGCCGAGGATTCGCAGTCGGCCCGCAAGAACAGCTTCGCGGTCATCTCCGACATCCAGACCCCGGATGACAAGACCGTCGCGATCACGCTCTCCGAGCCGTCGATCTCCTTCATCTACAACCTCAGCTACATCTGGGTCGTCAACGACAGCGCAGAGGACCTGAAGACGTCAGAGGACGGCACCGGCCCGTACACCCTCGGCGACTGGAAGCGGGGCAGCTCGCTCAGCCTCGACCGCTACAGCGACTACTGGGGCGACGCGGCATCCAACAAGGAAGTCGTCTTCAACTACTTCACGGATGCAACAGCGCTCAGCAACGCGCTCGTCACTGACCAGATCGACATCATCACGAGCGTGCAGAGCCCCGACCAGCTCAGCCAGTTCACCGACAACCCCGACTTCGTCGTGAGCGACGGCGACTCCACCACCAAGGAGCTGCTGGCATTCAACGACAAGGTCGCCCCGTTCGACCAGGTCGCCGTGCGCAAGGCCGTGTACTCCGCCATCGACACCGAGAAGCTGCTCACCTCGATCTGGGGCGACTACGGCACGCTGATCGGCTCGATGGTCCCGCCGACCGACCCCTGGTACGAGGACCTCACCCAGGTGAACCCCTACGACCCGGAGCTCTCCAAGACGCTCCTGGCCGAGGCCGGTCTGCCTGACGGCTTCGAGTTCACGCTCGACACCCCGAGCTACGACCCGCACCCGGCCGTCGCCGAGTTCCTGCAGAGCGAGCTCGCCAAGGTCGGCATCACGGTGAACATCAACACTATCAGCGCCGACGAGTGGTACTCCAAGGTCTTCAAGGAGCGCGATTTCGAGGCCACCCTGCAGGAGCACGTCAACGACCGCGACGTGGTCTGGTACGGCAACCCCGACTTCTACTGGGGCTACAACAACCCGCAGGTGACCCAGTGGGTCTCCGAGGCCGAGCAGGCTGCAAGCACCGACGAGCAGACCGCCAAGCTGAAGCTCGTCAACGAGCAGATCGCCGCTGACGCCGCGAGCGTGTGGCTCTACCTCTACCCGCAGATCGTCGTCGCCAACAGCGACATCTCTGGCTACGGGGTCAACGGCCTCAACTCGCAGTTCTTCGTCTCGAAGATCGTGCGCGACTAGTCATTCCGCTTCGAACGGCCGGGCGGTCGCCAACGCGACCGCCCGGCCTTTTGGCGCTAGCCTGAAATCTCCATGACCGTCTACCTCCTGCGCCGACTCGCCTTCCTGGCGATCTCCTTCGTGATCGCCATGATCGTGCTGTTCCTGCTGCTCCGTGTGCTGCCAGGCGACCCGGCGAACGCGCTCCTCTCGGTGAACGCCACCCCGGAGCAGATCGCGGCCGCCCAGGCCCAGGTCGGCTCGGACCGCCCGCTCATCGAGCAGTTCTTCGACTGGTTCGGCTCCCTGGCGACACTCGACCTCGGCACCTCGTTCATCAGCTCCCTCCCTGTCGGCCCCGAGATCGCCGCCCGCATGGCCGTCACGATCCCGCTAACGCTGCTCTCCTTCGGGCTGGCGCTGCTGATCGCGCTCCCTGCCGGGTTCATCGCCGCCGTGCGCTCCGACCGCTGGTACGGCGTCGCGCTCTCCGGTTTCTCGCAGCTCGGCATCGCCGTTCCCGTCTTCTGGGTCGGCATCCTGCTCGTCAACGTCTTCGCGGTGAACCTGCGCATCTTGCCGTCTGGCGGCTTCCCGCGCGATGACTGGGCGGATCCCGCCGACGCGCTGACCTCCCTCGTCCTCCCGGTGATCACCATCGGTCTCGTCATGAGCGCGTCCCTCACCCGCTACATCCGCTCGGCCACCCTCGACGTGATCGGCAGCGACTACCTCCGTTCGGCCCGCGCCCAGGGGGCGAGCTTCGGCGGCGCCTTCCGCCGCCACGGGCTGCGCAACGGCAGCGTCCCCGTGATCTCGATCCTCGGCATCGAGCTGGCGACGACGTTCCTCGGAGCCGTCGTCGTCGAGAGCGTCTTCGCACTCCCCGGCCTCGGCAGCATGCTGCTGACCGCGATCCAACAACACGACTACCCGAACATCCAGGGAATCCTCTTCGTGAGCACACTCCTCGTGCTGCTGATCGGCTTCGCCGCCGACGTCGTGCAGCGCTTCATCGACCCGCGTCTGCGCGTGAGCATCTCAGGGAACGGCATCCGATGACCGTGGTCACAACGACGGATGCCGTCGCAACCCTCCCCCCGCGGCGCCGGACCCGCCGCCGCTCCGTCACGCTCATCATCGGCATCGCCTTCGTCGGCCTCGTCGTCGCGACCGCGCTGCTCTCGCTCGTCTGGCTGCCCTACGAGCCGAGCGACACCTCCGGCGGACGCCTCGAGGCCCCGAGCTGGGAGCACTGGTTGGGAACGGACAAGCTGGGGCGCGACCTGATGACCCAGCTCATGATCGGCGCGCGCATCGCGATCGCCGTCGGCGTCGGCGCCGTCACGGTCGGCGCCGTCATCGGCATCACGATCGGCCTCATCGCCGCATTCGCCAAGCCCTGGCTCGACGACACGATCTCGGCGACGCTGGACGTGCTCATCGCCTTCCCCGTGCTGCTGTTGGCCATGCTGATCGTCGCCGCGCAGGGTTCATCGCTCGGCACCGCGATCCTCGCGATCGGCATCGCGCTGTCGGCCGTCGTCGCACGACTCACCCGCATCCTCGCCACCCAGGTGCTCCGCGCCCAGTACGTCACGGCCGCGCGCACCTCCGGCACCCGCTGGCCCGGCATCATCGCCCAGCACGTGATGCCGAACATCTGGCCGACGCTCAGCGTCAACCTGGCGCTGCAGTTCGGTGCCGCGGTCCTCGCCGAGGCCAGCCTCTCCTACCTCGGCCTCGGCGCTCCCCCGCCCAACGCCTCGTGGGGGCGGATGCTGCAGGAGGCGCAGTCGACGTTCACCACGTCGCCGGTCGGCGCGCTCGCCCCCGGCATCGCCCTCGTGATCCTCGTCGTCGGCATCAACTTCATCGCCGACGGCCTGCGTGAGCTCGCCGATCCGACCCGAAAGCACTCACGATGAGCCTCCTGGAGATTGACGAGCTGACGATTCGCGCTCGCGCCGCCGATGCGGATGCCGCGCCCCTCGTCAACGCGCTGAGCTTCTCGCTGGAGCGCGGCGCGCGGCTCGGCCTCATCGGTGAATCCGGATCGGGCAAGTCGCTCACATCGCTCGCCGTCACCGGCCTGCTGCCGACCTCGCTCACCGCGAGCGGCCACATCACTCTGGATGGCGTGTCGGTGGTCGGCGCAGACGACAAGACCCTGCGCCCGCTCCGCGGCCCCGTCGCCTCCATCGTCTTCCAGGAGCCGCTCACGGCGCTCGACCCGCTCATGCGCATCGGCAAGCAGCTGGCCGAGCCGATCCGACGCCACCAGGGCCTGCGCGGAGCCGCCGTGGCCGAGGCCGTCCGCGCATCGCTCGCCGAGGTGGCGCTGCCGGACCTCGACCGCATCGCCCGGTCCTACCCGCACGAGATCTCGGGTGGGCAGCGCCAGCGCGTCGCCATCGCGATCGCCCTCGCCAGTCGCCCGGCGCTGCTGATCGCCGATGAGCCGACGACGGCGCTCGATGTCACGGTGCAGGCGGAGGTGCTGCGCCTGCTCGACAGGCTCGTCGCCGAGCGGGAGATGGCGCTGCTGTTCATCAGCCACGATCTCGCCGTCGTCTCCTCCCTCGTCGAGGAGGTCGTCGTGCTGAGCGCCGGCGTCGCCGTCGAGCGTGGCCCGGTCGCGCAGGTGCTGAGCGCCCCGCAGCACGAGTACACCGCGCGGCTCGTCGCCAGTGCCCGCGCCCTCGATGACGCCCTGGAGCTCTCGTGAACGCCACGCCGATCCTCGCACTGCAGGACGCCAGCCACCGTTACCACGGCGGCGGCCTCTCCCTCGATGGCGTCTCGTTGGCGATCGCCGCGGGTGAGAGCGTCGGCCTCGTCGGCGAATCGGGGGCTGGCAAGACGACGGCGCTGCGCTTGCTGCTCGGCCTGGATGCGCCGACGAGCGGAGCCGTCCTCTTCGACGGGGTGCCGCTGAACCGGCGGGATGCCGCGCAGATCCGGCGCTTCCGCAGCTCGGTGCAGACCGTCTTCCAGGACCCGTATTCCTCGCTCGACCCGCGGCAGCGCATCGACCGGATCGTCAGCGAGCCGCTGCGCTCGCTCGGGATCGCCCGCGGTCGCGACGCGGCCGTGCAGGCGGCATCCGCCCTCGAATCGGTCGGACTCGACGCCGATGTGCTCGCCCGCTACCCGCACGAGTTCTCCGGCGGTCAGCGTCAGCGCATCGCGATCGCCCGCGCCATCGTCTGCAAACCGAGGCTCCTGCTCGCCGACGAGCCGGTGAGCGCGCTCGACATGAGCACCCGCATCCAGGTGATCGAGCTCCTGCGGGAGCTGCGCGAGCGCACCGGGCTGGCCCTGGTGATGGTCTCGCACGACCTCGGCGCCGTCGCCGCGCTGTGCGAGCGCACCGTCGTGCTGCGCTCCGGCCGTGTCGTCGAAGCCGGCACGACCAGGCAGCTGCTGCACGCACCGGCCGAGGAGTACACGAGCGCGCTCATCGCCGCAGTGCCCCGCCTCCCCCGCTAGCAGTCCGGGGCCCGCCTCCCAACCCGCGCCCACGGTCGCGAGAACAGGCGAACTGCGCCTGCGCGGGCCGCACGCGCCTGTTTTCAGTGCCGGGGCACCGCATCCGCCTGTTTTCGGATCGGCGGTGCGGAGCGGACGCCGCCGGGCCCGGTGGCCGGCTCAGCGCCGATCAGCTCGCGGCTCACCGGGCGGCCGGCCGGGCTGGCCCAGTCGCACGAGCCCGCTCTCGTAGGCGAACACCACGGCCTGCACGCGGTCGCGGAGCGAGAGCTTCGCGAGCGCGCGTGACAGGTAGGTTTTCACCGTCGTCTCGCCGAGGAACAGCGCGGCGGCAATCTCCGCATTCGAGCGCCCGGCAGCGACCTCGCGCAGCACGTCACGCTCGCGGCCGGTGAGGCTCGCGGCGAGCTCGGCGAGCCGGGGGTCGGCCTGCGGGGAACGGGCGAACGACTCGATCACACGCACGGTCACTGCCGGGTCCAGCAGCGCGTTGCCACCCGCGACGTTGCGCACGGCGGCGAGCAACTGCTCGGGCGGCGCCACCTTCAGCAGGAAGCCACTGACGCCAGCGCGAAGAGCCGCAGCGAGGTTCTCGTCGTCATCAAAGGTGGTGAGCATGATGACCCGCGTCGCGCCCTCCGCCATGATCTGTCTGGCGGCGGCGAGGCCGTCTTGGCGGGGCATCCGGATGTCGAGGAGCACGACGTCCGGCACGGTGCGCCGCACCATCGCGACCGCGTCGACGCCGTCAGCCGCCTCGCCCACGACGGCGAGATCGGGCTGGTGCTCGAGGAGAAGCCGGAGGCCGGCGCGCACCATCGCTTCGTCGTCGGCGAGGGCGATCCGGATGGGGGCGTCCGCCCCGTGCTCGCTCACGCAGGCCTTCCCAGCGGGAACGCGGCGCGAACGAGCCAGCCACCGGCGTCCGTTGGGCCGGCGTCGAACGTCCCGCCGGCCATCGCGAGTCGCTCGCGCAGGCCGACGAGTCCGTGGCCGCCGACCGGAGCCCCGTCATCCAGCGCGGCGGGCCCGGATCGTGTCGGCCGCCCGTTCTCGACCTCGACGACCACCGCGTGCGGCGAGTGGGCGAGGCGCACCTCGACGACGGCGCCAGGGGCGTGGCGCATGGCGTTGCTGAGCGACTCCTGCAGTACGCGGTAGGCCGAGACATCCGCGACCCGGGGCAGCTCTGACGGCCCGCCGTGTTCGACCAGCACGATCTCGAGTCCGGCGGCGCGCACATCGTCGACGAGCTCGGCGGCCCGGCCGAGCGTTGGCGGTGCCTTCGGCGGCGTCTCGTCGGCCTGCCGGAGGATGCCGACGGCGCTGCGGAGCTCGGCGACCGATTCGCGGCCGAGCCGCTCGATGCCGTGCAGCATCACAGCCTCCGGCGCATCGGCCGGCATGGTCGAGCGCAGGGCGCCGAGCTGCAGGGTCATCACACTCACCGAGTGGGCAACGGCATCGTGCAGGTCGCGGGCGATGCGCTGCCGCTCCTCGATGAGGATGGCGTGCTCGCGCGCCTCGCGTTCGGCGTCCAGCGCCTGGGCGAGGCGCTCGGCGCGCACGGCACGGTCGCCGGCACCTCGGGCCACAGTGCCGACGAGCCACGATACCCAAGCGAGGCTCGAGAAGAAGAGGTTCTCCCAGATGAGCGCGGAGAGGCCGGGCTCGTTTGGGGCGCCGGCCGCCGGAACGCCCGGCAGGAGCGCCCCCAGCCCGACGCCGGCCGTGGCCATGAGCTGCGCGGCAAGGGGAGCAAGCCACGAGCGGCGCAGCGGGGCGCGGTAGCCGGCCCAGCCGGGAAGCACGAAG
>JBEVGZ010000181.1:0-2673 GCA_040511515.1 Microterricola sp. | reverse complement strand
GACGGGCGCGTCGGTTCCGGCAGTCTCGGAAGACGAGCAGGCCGCGAGGGGCAGGATGACCGCCATTGACAGTGCTGCTGCGGTTGCGACGCGTGCACGTCTGGTGCGCTGCGACATGGATGCTCCTTTGCATTGAGGAAAAGTGGTGAATCGTTTCATGAATCGATTCACGCAAGGATAAACACGCGCGGCCCCAGATGTCAAAGCAGCCGTCAAACGGCTATGCCCCGCGTGGATTCGCGGGCGACGAGTCGGGGAAGGAGTTCAACCGAACGATGCACATGTGTCACTCCCGCTGCCTGCTCCGTCAGTTCATCGATAAGCAGCTGTGCCCCGACGTAGCCCATATGCTCAGTCGGCTGATTGATCGACGAGATCGGAATGATGGATGCCGCGGCGAAATCGATGTCGTCGTAGCCGAGCACGGCGATGTCCTCTGGGATCCGAAGCGAGCGCCCGATGACCTGCAACAGCCCGATCGCGACCACGTCGTTGCCGGCGAAGACGGCATCGGGGCGCTCCTCGGGAGGCATCGCGAGAATCTGCCGGCCCACATCCTGTCCGATGCCGATCGATAGCGTGGCGTGGTGCTGCACTCGCAGTTCTGCACCGGGCACGCGCGCGACCGCCTCCCGAGAACCCTCGGCGCGTTCGTGCATCTGCGGGATGGCATCCGGCCCGAGCACGAGGAGAATTCGACGCCGTCCGAGCTCGAGCAGGTGCTCGGCACCAAGGCGACCCCCGGCCCGGTCGTCAACGAAGACGGAACAGTGCTGCTCTGAACGACGGTCGACAAGCACGACCTGTGTGCCTTGCGCGAGCAAGCGTTCAGTGTTCGGGGTGCTCCGGGCGGGGGTGACGAGCACGCCAGCAACACGGTGCTCCTCGAAGACTCCCAGATAGCGGGTCTCGCCCGATACGTCGTCGGCGCTCGTCGCAAAAAGCAGCGCGTACCCCGCCTCGGCGGCCGCAGCGGATGCCCCCGTCGCCAAGGTGGTGAAGAAGGGATTGGCGATATCGGTGAAGACGAATCCGAGCGCTCGGATCTGGCCCGTCCTGAGCGAGCGCGCCGTGCTGTTGGGGACGTACCCGAGTCGGTCAATGACGGCCCGTACCCGGTCGGCGATCTCGCCGTTGACGCTCGGCGACCCGTTCAGAACGTTCGAGACCGTCCCCGTTGAGACACCCGACTCGCGAGCGACGTCTCGCAGCCTCACCATTGACATTCTGTGCTCCCGTAGCTGGCGCCTGGCGCCTGACCCACCGGGCAGGCGAGCCCGGCGCAGCCGTTCTGCAAAGATACCCGAGTGCGCCGGGCGCCACAGAACTCCGAGTCGATAGCTGAGGTTGGCACCGTGTCCCGCACGCCTCACTGATCGTGGCGCGCTGTTTCGGCGCTGCGCGCCACGTGCCGTGTTGTGCGGTAGAAACAACTACGGCGTATCGCGGCCAATGGCGCGCGGCGCCGGCGCACCGCGAGTCCGCGCATCATCGTCAGCACACCGTCAGCAGGAGGCCCCATGAGCAGCTACGACCACGCCATCGACTGGGTGCGCCGCGAGACAGACTCCGGCGCCCTGCCCGCTGCGGTGCTCGGCATCGCGACGGCCGACGGGGTGCAGGAGATCGTGGCCTTCGGCGCGAGCGGCGAGCGCGCGGCATCCGTCGGCGACCACTTCCCGCTGTTCTCCGTGACGAAGCCGATCGTGGCTATGACCGCGCTGCGGGCCGTCGAACGCGGGCGGCTCGCGCTCACCGACCCGCTGACCGCCGCCATCCCCGAGTTCGGGGCGCAGCGGGCGGACACGGTGCTGCTGCACCAGATGCTCAGCCACAGCTCGGGCATCGGCGACCCGCCCTTCGACTCGGCGACCGGGCGACGCGCCGATCTGCTCGCCGATGGCTCCGAGTTCGCCGCGGGCACCGCCGTGCGGTACTCCACTCTGGCCTTCGAGGGCATCGCGGCCATGATCGAGCACGCGAACGGTTCCCCGTGGGAGCAGGCCGTCGCCGAGCTGGTGGCGGATGCCGGCGCCGACGGCTTCACCTTCGACCCCGACTGTGAGCCGCACCCGATCTTCGGCGCTTCCGACGTCGGCCTCGACTACGACGCCGTGCACCCCCATCACCCGGGAGCCGGAGCGTACGCCCGCGCCGAGGACCTGTTGGCGATCGGACGCGCGCTGCTCGTCAACGACGGCTCGCTGCTGCATCCCGCGACCGTGGCCGCGCTGCAGCGCTCGCAGACCGAGGGCCTGCCGGTGTTCTCCCCCGCCCCCGGTCGTCCGGGCGAGACCTGGGGCCTCGGTTTCAGACTCCGCCAGAACAGTCCAGGGCTGCTCGCGGGCGACGGCTACGGGCACAGCGGCTGGGGCGGCGCCGAGTTCTGGGTGTACCCGGAGCAGGGCGTCTGCTTCACGCTGCTCACCAATGTGATGGAGCCCGCCCGCTTCGGCGTGAACATCGACCGGTTGCACAACGCGGTCGTCGCCGGCACGCGCTGAGCCTCTGCCGGCCGTCGGCTGCGGTGTCGGCGGAGCCGCTCAGGGCTTCGCGTGCGTCGCTGCTCCTTCGTCGCGGCGCCGCTCGCTCGAGCCAGCGCGCAGGGGGCGGTCGCCCGCTACACGGCCTGAATGCCCCAGCTGAGC
Organism: Microterricola sp.; assembly: GCA_040511515.1. Classification (GTDB taxonomy): domain Bacteria; phylum Actinomycetota; class Actinomycetes; order Actinomycetales; family Microbacteriaceae; genus Microterricola. Next base: position 25 of record JBEVGZ010000181.1, on the reverse strand, counting down.
TCCCACGTCTCACCGGGCGCGAGCC
>JBEVGZ010000180.1:0-2894 GCA_040511515.1 Microterricola sp. | reverse complement strand
TCGAAACCCGTCAGCGGTCAGCGAAGGCGCGCAGCGCCAAGGTGCCGAGGTGCTCCTCTGTCGTCGCGTACTCGCCGGCCTCGGCGGCCGCCTCGTGCCCGCCCTCCCACCAGGTCTTGGCGAGGTGGTACTGACTGGCGCCCGTCTGCTCGGCGAGTCGGGGAAGTCGTTGCCGGAAGTCGTAGTCGTAGAGCGTCTTGTCACAGTCAACGAAGTACACGTCGTTCGACATGGGGCCAGTATCGCAGCCATGGCTGGGCGTGCCAGATCCATACAGCAAGCCTGCAGTAGAATCGTCGGAAATGGCTCCACACATCTACGACTGCTCGGTCGACACCGAACTCATGTCCGGAATGCGGCTGGCGCGCTCGGCGATCGGCCGTGGCGCGCTCGTCGTCATGCCCACCGACACGGTGTACGGCCTCGCCGCCGACGCCTTCAACCGCGACGCCGTGCAGCGACTCCTGGATGCCAAGGGCCGTGAGCGCAGCTCGCCGCCGCCGGTGCTCATTCCCGGCGTCGCAACGCTCGACGCGCTCGCCGCCGAGGTGCCGCAGGCCGTCCGCGAGCTCGTGGACGTGTTCTGGCCCGGCGGGCTCACCGTCATCCTGCGCGCGCAGCCCTCCCTCAGCTGGGATCTCGGCGAGACCCGTGGCACCGTCGCGCTGCGGATGCCGCGCAATCCCATCGCACTCGAACTGCTCAGCGAGACCGGCCCGCTGGCCGTCTCCTCGGCCAACCTCACCGGCATGCCGGCCGCGACCGACGCGGCTGGGGCGGCAGCCATGCTCGAGGACAGCGTCGACGTCTACCTCGACGGTGGGGCAGCGGGCGTCGACTACGAGGCGATCGGTGAACGCGCAGGCGACACCTCGTCGACGATCGTCGACGCCACTCGCCTGGGCGAGCCAGGCGGACAGCTCCGCATCGTGCGCGCCGGCGTCATCTCCCGCGAGCAGATCCACGCCGTCGTCGGCGATCTCCTCGCCGGCCCGGATGCCGAAGCCACGCACACTTCGAACGACGCGGCTCCCGACGACACGACACCAGCCGACGCGGCCGCAACCCCAGAGGCCCGGGAGCCGAGCGCGTGACGCTGTTCGTGGTGCTCTCGCTGATCTCGGCGATGGTCACCTTCGGGCTCTCCATGCTGGTCTACCGGCTGGCGCACCGGTACAAGCTCTACCCGAAGATCCGCGCCAGGGACGTGCACACCCGGCCCACCCCGCGCCTCGGCGGCATCGCGATGTTCCTCGGCATCGTCATCGCCTTCCTCGTCGCCTGGCTGATCTCCGCGCAGTTCCCGCCGCTCAAGATCATCTTCGACGACCCGGAACAGATCTTCGCGATCCTCGGTGCCGCGCTGCTCATCGTGCTCATCGGCGTCGCGGACGACATCTGGGATCTCGACTGGATGACCAAGCTCGCCGGCCAGTTCCTGGCCGCCGGCCTCATCGCCTGGAAGGGCGTTCAGGTCTACTCCCTGCCGCTCGGCGGGGTGACGGCCATCGGCTCCTCGTGGATCTCGCTGCTGATGACGGTCTTCGCCATCGTCCTGGTGATGAACGCCATCAACTTCATCGACGGCCTCGACGGTCTCGTCGCCGGCGTCGCCCTCATCGGCAACGGCGCGTTCTTCCTGTACACCTACCTGTTGGTGCAGCAGACATCGCCGAGCAACTACTTCAACCTCGCCTCCCTCATCGCCGCCCTACTCGTCGGCGCTTGCGTCGGCTTCCTGCCGCTGAACTGGCACCCGGCACGGCTGTTCATGGGGGATGCCGGCGCGCTGCTGATCGGCCTGCTGATGGCGACATCCGCGATCGCCGTCACCGCCCAGATCAGCCCGGCCTCGCTCGCCGGATCCGAACTGCTGCCCGCGTTCATCCCGATCATCCTGCCGTTCGCCGTGCTGCTGATCCCGCTGCTCGACTTCAGCCTCGCCGTCTTCCGCCGCCTCCGCGCCGGCAAGTCGCCGTTCAGCGCCGACCGCAAGCACCTCCACCACCGCCTGCTCGACATGGGCCACTCGCACCTGCACGCCGTGCTGATCTTCTACGGCTGGACCGCCGTCGCCTCGATCGGCTGCCTGCTCTACTTCGTGCTCCCGGTCTACTTCGGCCTGTCGACCATGTACGCGACCGGTTTCATCGTCGTCGGCCTCGTCGTCTGCGCCGTCGTCACCCTGGCCCCCCTCAGCAAGCGCAAGGCGCTCGAGGTGGCCAGCCAGGCCGCGCCAGCCAACTCTCCGGATGCCGCGGCATCCGCATCGCTTGACCCACTCGACGAGGCATCGGAAGCCCTCGACGTCATCGCCACATCATCGACATCCAAGGACCCATCATGACCGGCACAACGCCAGCCAGCCAGCCAGCCAACAACACGCCGTCGTCGAACCCCGTGCTGCGCCGCGCGCTCGTGCTCGGCGGTCTCGTCGCGCTGGGGATCGCGGTCGTCGGCGGCATCATCGGCTGGGTCGTCGACGGCGGAGTCGGGCTCGTCAGCGCGCTCATCGGCACCGCACTGGCCGTGATCTTCATGGGCGTCACCGCCGCGACGATCCTGCTCGCGAACCGCTTCAGCGGCTCCGACATGTTCGTCGGCGCCTTCTTCGGCATCGTCCTCGGCGGATGGATGCTGAAGTTCATCGTCTTCCTCGTCGTCGTGATCGTTCTCAAGGACCAGAGCTGGATCAACCCGGTCGTGTTGTTCCTCTCGCTGATCGCCGGAGTCATCGGATCGCTCGTCGTGGACGTCATGGTCATGCTCAAATCGCGCATGCCGTACGTCAGCGATGTCGTGCTGCCGAACCAGTCGCCCGACGCACCGGCAGGCGAGAATAAATCAGACAACAAATAAATGCCATAACCCTAGATCTCGATTCGGTCTCAGCC
>JBEVGZ010000179.1:0-7042 GCA_040511515.1 Microterricola sp. | reverse complement strand
GGTCGTTCCACGACGTCGGAGCCGTCGGGACGAGGTCAGAGCGGTAGCAGAGCCCCGTCGTGCCCCACGCGTAGGGCATCGAGAAGGTGTTGCCGGGGTCGTAGGCGAGTTCCTGGGCCTCCGCGTACAGGTTCTCCTCGTTCGGGATGAGCGACTCGTCGAGCGGCTGCAGCAGTCCGGCCTCGTTCAGGGCCTGCGCGTACTGTCCGGAGACGAACGCGACGTCGATGCCGGAGTCGCCACCGGCGGTGAGCTTGCCCATGACCTCCTCATTGGTCGCGTGATTCACGATCGTGATCGGGATGCCGGTGGCCGCCTCGAAGGTCTCGGCGAGATCCTCGGGGTAGTAGTCGGCCCACACGCTGACGACGAGGCTCTGCTCGGTGACATCGGCGTTCGGGTCGAGTTCGGCGCTCTCGGATCCGGCGGAGCATGAAGCGAGAGCCAGCGTTGCGACGGTTGCCATCGCAAGCAGCGAGACTTTCCTGTAATGCATGGTGCCTCCACAGTGTCGGGAATGCGTCGCGTCCACGTTGATCGCGACACGCGCCAGCGGTGCGTCGTGGCGTGTGAGTAAAGTATGGGCGCGACGCGCCGTGTGATCAACAGTTTTTATGTAACGGTTTTGCGCATCGAGCAAATTAGTGAGAGCAAGCTTGCGTTTTTTCGTTGACTTCTCGGCCGGAATGGATAGTGTGAAATCCCGGCTTACGGCACCGCAGGGTGTCGGCCGACGGCGGGGCAATGAGGCACCGCTGTTGAGAGAGAGGTAGCTCGTGAATTTCATGCCAACGCCCCCGAAGCAGCAGCTCTACATCGACGGGCAGTTCACCGACGGAACGTCCGGTGAATCCTTCGACGTGATCAGCCCCGTCACCGGTGAGCGCATCGCCACCCTGCCCCTGCCGAGTGCGGCCGATCTCGACCGGGCGGTTGCCGCGGCGCGCGCCGCACAGCGCGAGTGGCGTCAGGTCGGTGTCTGGCAGCGCGCCGCGATCTGCCACCGCATCGGCGACGAGCTCGAGAAGCGCGTCGATGAACTTGCGCGGCTGCAGACCCTCGAGCAGGGCAAGCCGCTCGCCGAATCGGTCGCCGACATCAAGGAAGCGGCGCAGTTGTTCCACCTGCACGCGGAAGACGCGGTTCGCCTGCACGGTGAGACCTTCCCCTCGAACGACACGAACAAGCGGATGTGGTCGTTCTACAAGCCCGTCGGCACCTGGGCCATCATCACCCCCTGGAACTTCCCGCTGCTCATGCTCGCCGAGTTCGTCGCCCCCGGCCTTGCAACGGGCAACGCCCACGTGGTGAAGCCACCGACACACACCTCCCTGACAGTGCTCGCCGCGCTGGAGGCCTTCGAGGCGGCCGGCGTGCCGAAGGGCCTCGTCAATGTGCTTCCCGGCGAGGGCGACTTCGGCTCCAAGCTGGTCTCTCACGACGGCATCGACGCGATCGGCTTCATCGGCTCCTCGGCGACCGGGGCGAAGATCCACGCCACATCGGGGCTCAAGCGCTCGATCATGGAGCTCTCCGGCAACGGCCCGCTGATCGTGCTCGAAGACGCCGATCTGCAGCGGGCGGCGCAGGCCGCGGCAGACGGCGCCTACTTCTGCGCCGGCCAGGTCTGCTGCGCCACCGAGCGTGTGCTCGTGCACGCGAATGTGCACGACGCCTTCATCGAGCAACTCCTGAAGACCGTCGACGGTGTCACGCTCGGCAACCCGTTCGACGCGGCCGTCAACCTCGGCCCGCTCAACAACGAAGGCGTTGCATCGAAGATGGACAGGCACATGGATGACGCGCGCAAGCGCGGCTTCGACGTGCTGGCCGGTGGCGGCAGGCGGTCGGGCCAGCCGACCGATCTCTACTACGAGTTCACGATCGTCGACGGCGTCAGCGAAGACAGCCTCCTCAGCGTCGAAGAGTCGTTCGGTCCCGTCGTTCCCGTGATCACGGGCGCCTCGGATGACGAGCTGCTGCGCATCGCGAACGCCGACGCGCTGGGCCTGCAGTCGGCCGTGTTCACGAACGATCTGTCGAAGGCCTACCGCTTCGTCGAGGAGATCGAGACCGGCCAGGTCATCGTGAACGACAGCAACGGATTCTGGGACATCAACATGCCCTTCGGCGGTGCCGGCGGCAAGAACACCGGGTGGGGCCGGATCGGTGGCAAGCACACGCTGATTGACATGAGCGATCTGCGCACGGGCGTCATCCACCTCAACCGCTGAGCGCGGGCGCCGCACAGAGTGGCGCCGAGCAGCGACGTGGTGCCTCGCCGAGCGCGGCGAGGCGCCACGCAGCCCACCCCCAACTGCGAGGAGTCGCACCATGCCGTCATCCGCGACCATTCCGGGCCTGCAGCAGGCTCGTCCCGTTCCTTTCTGGATCGATCACGCGCAGGCGCCGGAGCGCCTTCCCGGCCTCCGCGGCACCATCGACACCGATCTTCTCGTTGTCGGCGGGGGATACACCGGCCTCTGGACCGCGCTGTTGGCCAAGGAAGCCGATCCCGATGCGCGGGTCGTCCTGCTCGAGGCCGGCGGCCTCGGAAACGCGGCCAGCGGTCGCAATGGCGGGTTCTGCTCGCCCAGCCTGACCCACGGCTTCGCCAACGGCATCGAGCGCTGGCCGGAGGAGATCGACACGCTCGTGCGGCTCGGCATCGAGAACCTGCACGCGATGCAGGCGACGCTCGAGCGCTACGGCATCGACGCCGACTTCGCGATGTCAGGGAAGGTTGCATTCGCGCGCACCCCGTGGGAGGCAGCCGGGCTCGAGGAGGCGGCACGGGCCAGCACCGCGCACGGCGACCCGGCGCGGTTCATCCCCGCCGAGGAGATTCCCGAGTGGACCAGCTCGCTCTCCTACGTCGCCGGGATGCACATGCCGAACTATGCACTCGTCGACCCGTACAAGCTCGTTCTTGGGCTGCGCCGGGTGTGCCTCGAACTCGGCGTGCAGATCTATGAAGACTCCGCCGCGCTCGGCCTCGACAGCGGCGATCCCGCCCGGGTGACCGTCCGCACGGCCGATGGGGCCGTGCGTGCCGCCCGTGTCGCACTGGCGACCAACGTCTTCCAGCCGCTGCTGCGCCGGCTCAGCCTCGTCACGATCCCCGTCTACGACTATGCCATCGTGACCGAACCGCTCAGCGAGGAGGAATTCGCCAGCATCGGATGGACGGGTGACGTCGGTCTCACCGATGCGGGCAATCAGTTCCACTACTACCGCAAGACGCCGGACGGGCGGATCCTCTGGGGTGGCTACGACGCCATCTACCACTACGGATCCGCACGCGATGAGTCGAAGACCCAGCGCCAGGAGACATTCGACAAGCTCGCAGCCCAGTTCTACGAGACGTACCCGCAGCTCGCCCACGTGCGGTTCAGCCACCAGTGGGGTGGGGTCGTCGACTCGTCGACGCGCTTCTGCCTGACAACGGGGACCGCGGCGAACGGGCGGATCGCCTACGCGCTGGGTTTCACCGGGCTCGGTGTCACGGCGACCCGCTTCGCCGCCCAGGTCATGCTCGACCTGCTGGCAGGCCGCACCACCGAACGCACGCAGCTCGCGATGATCCGCCGCAGACCGGTGCCATTCCCGCCGGAACCGGTGCGCTACCTCGGAGTTCAGCTCACCCGCTGGTCGATGGCCAGGCAGGACGAGACCGGCCGGCGCAATCTGTGGCTGCGCATGATGGACGCCCTCGGTCTCGGCTTTGACTCGTAACGTCGGCCGCGCCGACGGCGGTAACGTGGGAGCCATGACCTCACCGGTGAGCATGGACGACACGGATCGGCAGATCATCACGGCGCTACAGGCCGATGGACGGCGCGCGTTCAAGCAGATCGCGGAGGATCTCGGCATCCCGGCCTCGTCGGTCAGATACCGCACCCGCCGGCTCGAGGAGCTCGGGATCCTGCAGGTCGTCGGCATCGCCAACCCGCTCGCGATCGGCTTCGATCGACTGGCCATGATCGGCATCCGCACGGCTGCTGGCAAGGCGCGCGCCGTGTGCAGCGCACTCGCCGAGCTGCCCGAGACGAGCTACGTCATCCTGACGACCGGGCAGTTCGATGTGATGGCCGAGGTGATCTGCCGCGACATCGAGCACTTCACCGAGGTGGTGAACGACCGGATGCAGGCGATCGACGGCGTGGTGTCGACCGAATCCTTCTTCGTGCTCGAGGCGCACAAGCTGGCATACGGCTGGGGCGTCGGAAACGTGCCGGGCCCGGCAGAGGCCGTCGCGGGGAGTCCTGCGCGCTCCTGACCGGAGCGAGGGCGGAAGGCATGGAGCAGCCGACGAACGATTCGGAGCGCGGCCCGCTGCACCGTGCCCCTCTGGCCGGAGTGCGCGTGGCCGACTTCTCCCGTGTGTTGGCCGGCCCATATGCCACCATGATGCTCGCCGACTTCGGCGCAGACGTGATCAAGATCGAGAGCCGTGATGGCGACGAGACGCGCGGCTGGCTGCCGCCGGTCGACGCAGAGGGTGACTCCACCTACTTCGGCAGCGTCAACAGGAACAAGCGGGCCGTCGTCTGCGACTTCACGACGGATGCCGGCCTCGCCGAAGCGCGGCGACTGGCCGCGGGCGCCGACGTGGTCGTGCAGAACTTCCGGCCGGGCGTCATGGAGCGCTTCGGCCTCGACGAAGCGAGTGTGCGCGCAGGCAACCCGGGCGTCGTCTACTGCTCGATCACCGGATTCGGTGACGATGCCGGTGCGGCGCTCGCCGGATACGACCTGCTCGTGCAGGCCGTCGGCGGCCTGATGAGCATCACCGGACCGGCGGACGGCCCGCCGAGCAAGGTGGGCGTCGCGCTCGTCGACGTGCTCAGCGGGCAGAACGCGTTCGCGGGGATCCTGCTCGCCCTGCGGAGCCGAGAGGCCGGCGGCCCCGGTCAGCACGTTCGGGTGAATCTGCTCAGCAGCCTGCTCTCCGCGCTCACCAACCAGGCCGCAGGCACCATCGCGACCGGGGTGTCGCCGCAGCGCCTCGGCAATGCGCACCCGAGCATCGCCCCGTACGAGCTGTTCCGCGCGGCCGACCGCGAGCTCGTGATCGCCGTCGGCAATGATCGACAGTTCCGCACGCTGCTGCGACTGCTCGGCGCCGCCGAGCTGGCCGACGACGCGCGCTTCGCCGACAACGCGAGCCGCGTCGCCCATCGGGCAGCTCTCCGCGTCATCATCGAGGGGCGCCTGGAGGCGGCATCCGCAGCGCACTGGGTGCAGGTGCTCTCGGATGCCGGCGTGCCGGCGGGTCTCGTCAACTCCATCGCCGAGGCGCTCGACTTCGCCGCCGCCATCGGGTTGCCGGCCGTCGTCGACCTAAGCGATCCAGGGCACACCCGCAGCGGGCGCTTCGTGGCCAATCCGATCCAGCTGGACGCGACACCGCCGAGCTACCGCGCCATGCCACCCCGCCTCGGCGAGCACGATGGGGCCGACTGGCTGCCACGCCCGCCCGCACACCGCCGCCCCCGAAAGGATGTACACCCGTGAGCGTTCTTCCCACTCCCCAGGTTGACGCCGTCTTCGATCTGGATTCCCTCCTCAGCGACGAGGAACGTGCCTGGCAGCTGACGGCGAGGGCCTTCGCGACCCAGCGCATCCTGCCCGTGATCGAGGAAGACTTCGAGAACAAGCACTTCCGCCGGGAGTTCGTGCGCGAGCTCGGTGCACTCGGCCTGCTCGGCATGCACCTCGAGGGCTACGGCTGTGCCGGGGCAGGGGCGGTGAGCTACGGGCTGGTCTGCCTCGAGCTCGAGGCGGCCGACAGCGGCTGGCGAACATTCGTGTCCGTGCAGGGTTCGCTCGCGATGTCGGCGATCCACAAGTACGGCTCGGAGGAGCAGAAGCAGCGCTGGCTGCCCGGCATGGCTGCCGGTGAGCTCGTCGGCTGTTTCGCCCTCACCGAGGCGGCCGGCGGCAGCGATCCAGCCGCCATGACCACGACGGCCAGGCGCGAGGGCGACGAGTGGGTGCTCGACGGCGCGAAGCGCTGGATCGGGCTCGCCAGCATCGCGGATGTCGCGATCGTCTGGGCGCGCGTCGACGACGCAGCGTCCGGGCTGACAGAGAACCCGGGCGCTCAGGTGCGCGGCTTCCTCGTGCCGACCGCCACTCCCGGATTCAGCGCCACCGCCATCGACGGCAAGCTCTCGATGCGCGCGTCCATCCAGTGCGATGTGCGCTTCGATGGCGTGCGGCTGCCGGCATCCGCGATTCTGCCGGGAGCGCACGGGCTCTCCGGCCCGTTCGGCTGCCTCAACGAGGCGCGCTACGGCATCGTCTGGGGCGCGATGGGCGCGGCACGCTCCTGCCTCGAGGCCGCGCTCGAACGGGCGAAGTCCCGTGAGGTGTTCGGGCGTCCGATCGGCTCACGCCAACTGGTGCAGGCGAAGCTCGCCGACATGCTGCTCGAGTACGAGAAGGGGGTGCTGCTCGCGCTGCACCTCGGCCGGCTCAAGGAGCGCGGCGCGCTCACCGCGGCGCAGATCAGCGTTGGCAAGCTCAACAGCGTGCGCGAGGCGCTGCAGATCGCGCACGAGGCGCGCTCGATCCTCGCCGGTGACGGCATCACGAGTGCCTTCCCCGTGATGCGGCACGCCGCCAATCTGGAGGCGGTGCGCACCTACGAGGGAACCGACGAGATCCACGCCCTCGTGCTGGGGCGCGCACTCACCGGGCTCTCCGCCTTCTGAGGCAGGGCCGAGCGGTGCGGCGCTCAGCTGATGTAGACCTTGCGCAGGGTCTCGGTCACGGTCCACACGGTGCGCGTGCCTGCTGCGAGACGCACGACGTCGCCCGGTGCGAGCTCGATGGTCTCCGCGTCGTCGCCGCCCGGCTCCAGGACGACGCTCGCGCGGCCGGCGATGACCACGAAGACCTCGTCAACCTCGACGTCGCTCATGGCGCCGACGGTCATCTCCCAGACGCCGATCTCGGCGTCGCCGAAACCACCGAGTTCGACAGTGCCCGTGCTGGGGGAGCCGGCGACAAGCTGCTCCGACGGAACGGGTTCGTG
>JBEVGZ010000178.1:0-4699 GCA_040511515.1 Microterricola sp. | reverse complement strand
ATGATCACCGACTTCCCGCCGTTCCCCGCCGAGGCCGCGCTGCTGGGCATGGTCTGTGCGACCGTCGTCGGCGCCCTCGCCGGGCTGATGCCCGCCCTCGTCGCCGTGCGGGTCAAGGTCATCGACGCCATCCGCTACTGAGCGGCGCCCGCCGAGCAAGTCCAGTGAGAGCGGTCAAATGGCCACTTATGGGGTCGAAAAGCGGCCATTTGGCCGCTCTCAATGGACTGTGAAGGGCTGTCGGCGCCGCCCTAGACTGAGTGGGCGGCGGACGGCGCCGCGGTGAGAGGGAATGCTCGTGACCGAGGCTGATGCGGGGCAGACAGCTGCGGCATCCGATGCCCCACGGGAGACAGGCACTCAGGCGGGCACGGCGGCAGCGGCGGGCGTCACGGACTCTGGTGCCGCTCGCGGCAGCAGGCTCTCCGGAGTGCTCCCGCCCGATCTCCTGCGGCGCTCGGCGCTGACCCTCTCCGTTCTGGCCGTGCTGCTCATCGTCGCTGTCCTCAGCCAGGCACTCTGGATGCCGGCCTCGGCAGCGAGTTGGTACGAGTACGTCGCCTACGGCCTGCCGGCGTTCGAGGCGGGGCGCTGGTGGACGCCACTGACCGGAACCTTCCTCGCCGCGGAGCCGAGCCACTACGTGCCCATCACGGTCCTCATCCTCGGCGGACTCGGCTGGGCCGAACGCGTGCTCGGGGCGCGGCGTGCCGCCCTGGTCTTCGCCGGCGGCCAGCTCTTCGCGATCCTCGCCACGGCGCTCACCCTTCTGCTGCTCCGGCCGAGCGGCTGGGCGTGGGCGGTGGACCTCGCGTCGCAGCTGGACGTCGGGCCGTCCGGCGGCGCCTTCGCCTGCGCGGCCGCCGCGACCGCCGCGCTGCGCGCCCCGTGGCGTCTGCGGGCACGCCTCGCCCTCGCATCCTGGGTCGGCATCGCCGCGCTCTACTTCGGCACGCTGCCCGACGTCGAGCACCTCTTCGGCGTCGCGATCGCGCTCCTGGTCGTGCCGCTGCTGCCGCGCTACCGCAAGCCCCTCGGCCGCCCGAGTGAACGTGAGTGGCGCCTGCTCGCCTTCTCCGGGTTGGTCGTGATCGCCGTCGTGCAGGTGATCGTGAACCTCGCAACGCTCGACGGCCCACTCGGCACGTCCGTCGCGTCGACCGCACTCTGGGGCGATGTCCTCCTCGACGTCGTCATCATCCTGTTGATCGGCAACGGAGTGCGTCGCGGGGTGCGGCTCGCCTGGTGGATCGCCGTCGTGCTTGCGCTGCTGAACCAGCTGCAGCTGATCCTCATCGTGCTCGTCCTGGTGCTCGGCGCCGGCACCGTCGACGGCGGCGGGTTCGCCGCGGCATCCGCCGTGCTCTGGCTGGCCCAACTCGCCGTGCTGATCCTCGGCCGCGGGGCGTTCCGGGTCCCGCTGCGCCGGCGGCGGCGCCGGCTGGGCGGCGCGGTGGAGAGCGACGCCACCGAGGCGCGGCGCCTGCTGCACACGGTCGGCGGCGGCGTGATCTCCTGGATGAGCACGTGGCGCGGCAACGAGTACTTCTTCTCCCGAACGGCCCAGGATGCCGCGGCCGACGCCGTCGTCGCCTACCAGCGCCACGCCGGCGTCGCCATCGCGCTCGGCGACCCCATCGCGACGCCGGCGCGCCTCGCGACCGTGCTGCACGAGTTCGCGGCGACCGCGCAGCACACCGGCCTGACGCCGTGCGCCTTCTCGGTCTCGGCCGCCGTGGTCGACGGCGCACCGGAGGGCTGGCGCAGCCTGCAGGTGGCAGAGGACACACTGATCGACCTGCCGGCCATGGAGCTGCGCGGCAAGCGGTGGCAGAACGTGCGGGCGGCGCTCAACCGGGCCGAGCGTGAGGGGATCACCTTCCGGCTCTGCCGTCTCGCCGACGAGCCGTGGGCCGTGCTCGCTCAGGTACGGGCCATCTCGGAACAGTGGGTCGGCGACAAGGGCCTGCCGGAGATGAAGTTCACTCTCGGCGGCGTCGACGAGGCGCTCGACCCCGAGGTGTGGGTCGGCATCGCCGTCGACGCCGACGGCAGCATCCACGGCGTGACCTCCTGGTTGCCTGTCTACGGGGCCGGCGGAACCATGACCGGGTGGACCCTCGACCTCATGCGGAGGCGCGATGGCGGATTCGCTCCGGTGATGGAGTTCCTCATCGCCTCCTCCGCCCTCGCGTTCAAGGAGCAGGGGGCGCTCGTCGCCTCGCTCTCCGGTGCCCCGCTGGTCAACAGCGCAGCGGGGGAGCAGGGCCCCATCGAGCGTGTGCTCGATGTGATCGCCACGACGCTCGAGCCGCTCTACGGCTTCCACTCCCTGCACCAGTTCAAGGCCAAGTTCAACCCGCGCCCGGAGCCGCTGTACCTGCTCTATCGCGACGAGGCCGACCTGCCGCGGATCGGAATCGCGCTGACCAAGGCCTACCTCCCCGACGCCTCCCTGCGCGATCTGGTGCGATCCGCGGTCTGAGCCGCGGCACCCGCACAGATCCAACACTCGCCGCCGCTTGCACGCCAATGTCGGCGGCCCCAAGTACCGTGGAATCTATGGCAACGAGCACTAAGCCGACCGGGCGCGGCGGCAACACTTCAGGGCGCGCCTCTGGGTCGACGGGAGCGGCCTCCAAGACCGGTGCAACACCGACCAAGCGCGCGCCCCGTCAGACGGCGGCGCAGAAGACCGTCAAGTTCGAGGCGGTCGAGGAGAAGCCTGCACTCATCGTGCGCATGTGGATGGGCCTCGCCCACCTGACGGGCGGCGCGTTCCGCGCGCTCGGCCCGGAGAAGCTCGCCAAAGAGGAGCGCCGCGACGGTCTGCCGTTCTTCCTCGTGCTGCTGGCCGTCGCCGGCGCAGGCGTCGAGTGGTTCCTCATCAACAACGAGGTCGCGCAGAACCTCGACGCGTGGACATTCGGCGGGCTGTTCGGCCGCGTGGCGTTCGCCCTGCCCGTCATCATGTTGCTCTTCGCCGGCTGGCTGTTCCGGCATCCGGCCAGCGTGCACGACAACACCCGCATCGGCATCGGCCTCGGGATCCTCCTCGTCTGCGTCTCCGGCCTCTCGCACATCTTCGGCGGCCAACCTGCACCATCGGAGGGCATGCCCGTGCTCGCCCAGGCCGGCGGAATCCTCGGCTGGATGATCGCCGCCCCGCTGATCCTGCTCATCACGCCGGTCGGCGCCACGATCGTCATCTCGTTGCTCCTGCTGCTCTCGCTCTTCATCATCACCAAGACCCCGCCGAACAAGCTGCCGCAGCGTCTGCGTGAGCTCTACGCCTGGCTGTTCGGTGAGCAGCTCCCGGATGCCGACGCACGAGCGGCCGCCAAGCAGGAGAAGCTCGAGAGCAAGCAGGTCGAGCTCGACGGCATCGACGCGCTCGCGAAGCTCGCCGAGGACGACGACGAGGAGCCGGGCGGCAACGGCGCGCTGCCGTGGTGGCGTCGCAACAACTCGCAACGCGAAGAGGATCCCGACTTCGGCGGGGCGATCGTCGACGACCTCACCGCCGTGTTCGGCACCGAGCCGTCCTCCGGCGGGTTCGACAGCGCGCTCGAGGGTGTTCCCGCCCCGGCCGCGCCGCCGGCGCATGGCATCAGCTTCGGCGCGGCTCCGGCGGCCCCAGATGGCGCGGCCGGCTACAACACCGAGGTGCTCGGCGATCTCGCGCAGGCCGAGGCCGCGCTCAAGCGCTACACCGGCGACATCCAGCTCCAGCGCGGCTCGACGGGCCTGCAGGGAGACGACCAGGGCGATGACGCCTCGCTCGCGGCCACCGGCGTGCTGCCCGGCACTGCGCTTCCTGGCTTCGGCCTCGAGGGCGACGACTTCGACGCCGACGCGATCGGCGACGCCGTTCCGGCCGGCCCGGCTGCGCCGTACAACCTGCCGTCCGCGTCGACGCTCGTCGCCGGGGCGCCGGCCAAGACCCGCTCCGCCGCCAACGACGAGGTCGTGCGGGCGATCACCGATGTGCTGCAGCAGTTCTCCGTCGACGCCAAGGTCACCGGCTTCTCCCGCGGACCGACCGTGACCCAGTACGAGGTCGAGCTCGGACCCGGTGTCAAGGTCGAGCGCGTCACGGCGCTCTCCAAGAACCTCAGCTACGCCGTCGCCTCCAACGAGGTCCGCATCCTCTCGCCGATCCCGGGCAAGAGCGCGATCGGCATCGAGATCCCGAACACCGACCGCGAGATCGTCACCCTCGGTGACGTGCTGCGCTCCGGCGCCTCAACGAACAGCACCCACCCGATGACCATCGGCGTCGGCAAGGATGTCGGCGGCGGCTACGTCGTGGCCAACCTCGCGAAGATGCCCCACCTGCTCGTGGCCGGTTCCACCGGCTCCGGCAAGTCGAGCTTCGTGAACTCCATGATCACGAGCCTCCTGATGCGCGCCAAGCCGAGCGATGTTCGCATGGTGCTGATCGACCCGAAGCGCGTCGAGCTCGCCCCGTACGCCGGTGTCCCGCACCTCATCACGCCCATCATCACGAACCCGAAGAAGGCCGCAGAAGCGCTCTCCTGGGTCGTCAAAGAGATGGACATGCGCTACGACGACCTGGCGAGCTTCGGCTTCCGCCACATCGACGACTTCAACAAGGCCGTCGTCGGCAACGAGATCATCCTGCCGGCCGGCAGTGAACGCCAGCTCAAGCCGTACCCGTACCTGCTCGTCGTCGTCG
>JBEVGZ010000177.1:0-11644 GCA_040511515.1 Microterricola sp. | reverse complement strand
CGAGGGCGCCGAGCCCGAGGCGTGCGGCCGGCAGCAGCTCGGCGTTCGCGGTGACACCGGCGCTGTTCGTTCCGATGTGCAGCAGCTCGCCGTTCGCGGTCACCAGGCTGAGCCCGATGATCTGCGTGGCGAGCCCGCCGAAGGAACCACCGGTGCCGTGGGTGCCGGTCGATGTCGCTCCGGCGATGGTCTGCCGGTCGATGTCGCCCATGTTCGGCAGGGCAAGGCCGAGCGGGGCCAGCAGCCCGGGAAGCTGGTGCAGATTGGTGCCGGCGGCCAGGGTGACCCGGTGCCGTTCCACGTCGTGGTCGAGCACACCGCACAGACCGGAGAGGTCCAGCTGCACGCCGGGCGCCAGGGCGATGCCGGTGAAGCTGTGGCCGGCCCCGATCGCCTTCACCGGCAGCCCGCTCCGCGCGGCGGCCTGCACGGCGCGCTGCACGGCGCCGACGCTGGCCGGGCGTTCCACGCGCACCGGGCGCACCGTTTCGCTCCGGGCCCAGTTGCGCCAGACCGCACCGGTCGCGTTCGTCGCGCCCCTCCCGGCGCGGCGCCCTGCGCCGTTTCCCGTGCCGTGACCCACCGCCGTCTTTGACGTGCCGCTCACAAGAATGCCTTTCCCTCGCCGCGGTAACTCGGCAGCATGCCGACGACCGCATTGTCATCAATCAGGGCGAACTCGTTGACGTGTTCGCTGAGTTCGCCGGACTTCGTGTGCCGGAGCCAGACCCGGTCCCCCGCTCGCAGGCGCGCCGCAGCCGCGCCCGTGAGCGGGCTCTGCACCTCGCCGGCCATCTCCCGCGGGACGAAGGAGAGGCCCTCTGGCCAGACCAGTTGCGGCAGGCGATCGGCCGCCGGCGGCCCGGAGGCGACCCAGCCGCCGCCGAGCATCGTCGCCGTGTCTGCCGTCGCCTTGCGCACGATCGGTAGCGCGAAGGCGGCCGCAGGTGCCGGGGCGAAGTGCCCGTAGTTGTCGAAGAGGTGCCCGCCGAAGATCCCGCTGCCCGCCGCGACCTCGGTGACGGAGGCGTCGCTCGACGTGCTCTCCAGCGAGCCCGTTCCGCCGCCGTTGACGAACTCGAGCGGTGCGATGGCGCGCACGGCGGCCACCGCCGCCCCACGGCGCTCGTGCAGCTCTGCGATGGACTGCCGCTGCATCCAGCGGTTGATCGCTCCGTCGACCGGCTTGCCGATGGGTTGGTTGCCGACCCCGGCGATCTGCGCCTCATAGGCCATCATGCCGACCAGGGCGAAGCCGGGGCGCGATGCGATGTAGGCGGCGAGCGCGCCGGCATCCGCTGCGCTGTGCACCGGAGAACGCCAGACACCCAGGTGGCCGAGCACGGGAGCGTTCCAGGAGGCGTCGAGTTCGAGGCAGACGCGAATGGTCTCCCGCTCCCCCGGCCGCAGTACGGCGTCGACGGCGTCGAGCTGCTCCGGCGAGTCCACCATCAGCGTGACGCGCGAGGCGAGCACGGGATCGGTCGCCAGCAAACGGATGGCGGCACGGTCGACGCTCGGGTAGCCGACGACGACGTCGTCGACGGTCTCGGCCAGCCAGAGCGCCTCGGCCAGCGTGTAGGCGAGCACCCCCTGATAGCCCGGCAGCTCGAGCAGCGCCTCGATCACGCCGCGCACGCGCAGCGACTTGCTCGCCACCCGGATCGGCATGCCGCCGGCGCGACGCAGCATGTCGCTGGCATTGTGGCGGAGCGCGTCCAGCTGCAGCACCGCGAAGGGCGGGTCGAGCTCGCTGCTGGCGGCGTCGAGCGCGCGCCAGTACTCAGCGCCCCGGAAGCGGGCGGGCAGGGCGGATGCCGAGACGCCGGTGTCCGTGAGCTCGAAGCCGGAGCGGAGACCCAGTGGCGCGCCCATCAGCGCACCGACTTCACGCGGGCGACGGCGAGCGCTCCGGCGAAGGCGAAGACCGCCGACAGCAGGAACAGGCCCTGGAAGCCGCCGAGCAGCGCGACCGTCGCCGCGCCGAGCATCGGGGCGACCGCCTGCGGCACGGTCGTGGCGATGTTCATGATGCCGAGGTCCTTGCCGCGGGTGGCCGGGTCGGGGAGCACCTGGGTGGCGAGCGCCTGGTCGACCGAGAGGAAGCAGCCGTAGCCGAGACCGAGCAGTCCCGCGGCGACCATGGCCATCGGCAGGCTCGGGAAGAAGGCGAGCAGCAGGGCGGCGAAGGCCTGGACGCTCGACGACATGAAGACGAACGCCTTGCGACGCCCCAAGCGGTCGGAGAGCCGGCCGAGGATCAACGAGGAGAGCACGACGAAGACCATGTAAATCAGCGTCAGCAGGATCAAGTTCTCTTCGGCGTTCGTGTCATTCAGCTGGAACATCAAGAAGTAGAGCAGCAGGCTCGTTCCGAAGGCGTTGCCGAAGTTCACCAGGATCCGGCTGAGCAGAGTCCAGCCGAAGTCGGGGTAGCGGCGCGGGCTGATCCACAGGCTCGCGAGGATGCCGCGGGTGCTGAGCGGCTCGCGCTGCTCTGGACGCAGCACGGCGTCGGGGCGGAGCAGGAAGGGGATCATCAGCAGCACCAGCAGCACGGCCATCGAGATGTAGCCGAGGAGCTGACCGGTGAAGACGGTGAGCACCAGCACGAGTCCGAGGATGGTGCCGACGGCTTGCGGCGCCGACATCCAGCCGGAGACATAGCCACGCTGGCCGACGGGAACCTGGTCGGAGATCGTCGCGGTCAGCGCGGCGGTGAGCACGCAGAAGCCGGTGCTGGCGATGATCCAGCAGAGCGCAATGCCGAACAGCTCAGTCTGGAAGCCGAGCGCGACGAGCGACGCGGCGAAGAGCAGCGTGCCCGTGGCGATCCACGGGCGACGCCGACCGAAACGCGAGGTGGTCCGGTCGCTCAGAGCCCCGGTCAGGGGGAAGGCGAGCATGGCGATCAGCCCGGCGATCCCGGAGATCACACCGAAGGCGACGACGCTGTCGACCCAGTGCTCCGGCTTCAGCTGCGCGTCGATCTGCAGGGGCAGCAGCATCTGCACCGGGGTGAGCTGCGCCATCCAGATCCCGAGCCAGGCGCTGCCGAATGCGGCGATCCACCCGCCGGAGACCCGGCGCGTCGGTTCGGCGAAGACGGCGGGCAGCTCGGCGCCGCTCGTGTTCGGGGTCGTGGTTGTGCCGCTCACAATTGCCTGCCCAATCCTGCGAGCGCGTCCGCCGCAAAGTCCATGATGGATGCCGCAGCGGCATCGTCGCGTTCGACGAGCCACGTGATGGTGAGACCGTCGGTCAGCACGACGAGCAGACGCGCGACCTCGTCGACGGGGCGCGTCCAGGCGGTTCCGGTCTGTTCGGCCGCCGTGGTGAGCGCTGTTGCCGCGAGCGCGAAGTAGGTGTCGTACTGGAGCTTGGCGAGGTGCTCCATCCCCGTCGAGCGCAGCGCCTGCTGGGTGAGCTCGAGCATCGCCTGCTCGCGTAGCGGGTCGGCGCGCAGGTGATCGGCGTAGCGCTGCAGCCCGGCCCGGATGATGTCCCGCAGTGAGGAGTCACCGTCGGGGGCGGGCAACACGGCGGCCTGTTCGTGGGCGACGACGAAGGCGATGAGTTCGTGCATCAGCTCATCGCGCGAGGCGAAGGCGTAGTGGAAGCTGGCCAGCGACATCCCGGCCTCCGCGACGATGGCCCTGGTCGTTGCGGCGCTGACACCCTGTGTTGCAACGACCCGCAGAGCGGCCTGCACGAGGGCGGCGCGACGTTCTGCCGCGGGAATGCGTGGCATGACGGCCTCCTTACACAACGCTGAGCAAGTCCATTCCGCCGCACGATCGGCGGCGCCCTCCAAAGTGGGTCGAATGACCCACTTACCGAGTGTGAAACAGTATGCACCATGTCGGGGCAATTCGCGCCATGCGCGCATCCGCTCCGCGGCCGAGACGCTATCGTTCCAGCATGCGTCTTGGAGTTCTCGATGTCGGTTCGAATACCGTCCACCTGTTGATCGTCGATGCCCACGTGGGTGCCGCGCCCGTTCCGATGGCCTCGCACAAGTCGGTGCTGCGCCTGATGCGCTATCTCGAAGCCGACGGTTCGATCAGCGAGGAGGGAGTGAGCGCCATCCTGGATTCGGTGCGCTCAGCCAGTGTCGTCGCCCGTCAGAACAACATCGACGAGCTGCTGCCCATGGCGACCTCGGCGCTCCGGGAGGCCAGCAACGGCCAGGAGGTACTGGATCTGATCACCGCCGAGACGGGGATCGAGCTGCAGGTGCTCTCCGGCGAGGACGAGGCCAGGCTCACCTTCTTCGCGGTGCGCCGCTGGTATGGCTGGTCGGCCGCAGACACGCTGCTCTTCGACATCGGGGGCGGTTCGCTGGAGATCGCGGCCGGAGCCGATGAGTATCCCGCGGTCTCGCTGTCTCTGCCGCTCGGCGCAGGCCGCAGCACGATCGGATTCCTCCACGATGACCCACCGACACCCGCACAGATGAATGCGTTGCGCGAGCACGCCCGCGCCGTGCTCGAGGAGGCGCTGCCGGCCTTCGCCGACCTTCCAGCCCCCGCCCACGTGGTGGGCTCGTCCAAGACGATCCGTTCGCTGGCGCGCCTGGCGGGATCGGTTGTCGACGGGGTCGGCGCCCTCGACCGCTTCCTGCTGCGCCGCTCGCAACTGGACGACTGGATTCCGCGTCTGGCCCGCATCCCGGCCGACGCCCGCCCAGCGCTGCCCGGCATCACCGCCGACCGCACCTTCCAGATCGTCGCCGGGGGCATCGTGCTCTCGGAGGCGATGGCGGCGTTCAAGGTCAAGGAGCTCGAGGTGTCACCGTGGGCGCTGCGTGAGGGCGTGCTGCTGCGCTACCTCGACCACCTCAGCTGACGCGTCCACAGCGCGCGGAAGCGGGCTCAACCGCGGATGGGCCGGCACTCCTCCGGGGCGAGCGACGGATGCGCGAACCGGGTGCCCCCACAGGGATTCGAACCCTGACTGTGACGATTTTAAGTCGCCTGCCTCTGCCGGTTGGGCTATGGGGGCGTGCACGCCGGCCTCGCCGAGTCTACCGACGAATGCCAACCGGTCGGCGGCGCGTCGGCGCACCGGCGTCCCTGCTGCCCCGCCGCCAACGGAAACGGCCCCGAGGCGAAGCCTCGGGGCCGTTGTCACGCGGTGCGCTGCCTACTTGGCTGCGACGGCCTCTGCGACCTCGACGGTCTCGGCGGCAACCTTCTTGGGCGCACGCTTGACCGGGGCCTTGGCGGCCTTCGGGGCGACATCCGTCGCGGTGCTCTTCGGAGCGGCGACCTTGGCGGCTGCCGTCTTGGCGACCTTCGGGGCGACGGCCTTCGGAGCGGCGACGACCGGTGCGGCCTCGACCGGCGGCTTCGGGCGCGACGCGAACTCCTCGAACGCGGCACGCGGGGTCGCGACTGCCGCGAGCGAGACGATGTCGCGGCCGAGGAAGAAGTTGTTCACCCAACCCCAGATCACGCGGATCTTGCGCTCCCAGCTGGGCATGGCCAGGCCGTGGTAGCCGCGGTGCGCGAACCAGGCGGGGAGGCCCTTGATCGCGATCTTGCCGGACTGGAACACGCCGTAGCCGATGCCGAGGCCGGCAACTGCGCCCATGTTCTTGTGCAGGTACTCCGTGGGGCCCTCGCCACGCAACACGGCGACGATGTTCTTCGCGAGGAGCTTGCCCTGGCGGACGGCGTGCTGGGCGTTCGGGACGCAGTAGCCGCCGACGCCACCGCCGGAGAGGTCGGGAACGGCGGTGATGTCACCGGCGGCCCATGCGCCCTCGACGATGTCGTCTTCCGTGCCGATGCGCAGATCGGCGCGCACCTGCAGGCGGCCACGCTCTTCCACGGGGAAGTCGGAGCCACGCACGACGGCGGGGTTCGCCATCACGCCGGCGGTCCAGACGATGAGGTCGCTCTCGAAGCTCTCACCGGTGGAAAGCTCCACGACGCCACCGACGGCGGACTTGAGCTGCGTGTCGAGGTGCACCTCTGCACCGCGCTGCGCGAGGTTCTTGAGCACCCAGTGGCTGGTCTCGAGCGAGACCTCTGGCATGATGCGGCCCATGGCCTCGATGAGGTGGAAGTGCGTGTCGTCGAACGTGAGCTGCGGGTACGAGCTCAGCAGCGAGCTCGCGAAGGAGCGCAGTTCGGCGAAGACCTCGATACCGGCGAAGCCGCCACCGACGACCGTGAAGGTCAGCAGGCGGTCACGCTCGGGTCCGGCCGGCATGGCGGAGGCCTTGTCGAAGTTCGTGAGAACGCGGTCGCGGATGGCGATGGCCTCTTCGATCGTCTTGAGGCCGATGGCCTCATCGGCGACGCCCGGGATCGGGAAGGTGCGCGAGACGGCACCGGCCGTGACGACGATCACGTCGTAGTCGAAGGTGTAGGGGTCTCCGACCGGCGGGGTGATCGTGGCCTGCTTGGCCGCGTGGTTGATGCCGGTGACCTTCGCGGTCACGACGGTGGTCTTCTTGAGGTGACGACGCAGTGCCACAACGGAGTGGCGAGGCTCGATGGAGCCGGCGGCAACCTCGGGAAGGAAGGGCTGGTAGGTCATGTAGGGCAGTGGGTCGACGACGGTGACGTCAGCCTCGCCCTTGCGCAGCCACTTTTCCAGCTTCCAGGCGGTGTAAAAACCGGCGTAGCCGCCACCGACAATGAGAATTTTGGGCACAGTTAAAGGTCTCCTACGTGATCACAGATGTGCGAACAATCTACTACCTGCGCAGTATTCGCCTGAAATGCCGTGTGGCCCCTATGCCCATCAGCACTATAAGGATAACAAATCCCCCGAGCACAAGCAGCGGCACCGTAACGGTGGCCATTGTGAAGCTGTTCGGGATCAGCGCCGCGAGGCTGTCCTGCTCCGGCGCCACCGGGTCGGCCTTCACGGTGATGGGCTCCTGCGGCGCCGGTTCCTCCTCGCTGGGGGCGACGGCAGCGCGCCGGTGCAGGTGGATCCAGTCCTTGAGGAGGGTGGCCGGGTCGGTGGTCGCCGCCGGCACCTCGTCGTTGATCGCGGCGGCCGCGTCGATCAGGCCGTTTCCGTAGATCTGCGTCGGTCCGCGCGGCTCGGCCGTCGAGAGCACCCGGTTGATCGCGCCGGCGGCATCGAGCTCGGGGTAGGCCGCCCGGACGAGCGCGACGAGGCCGGAGACGATCGGCGCGGCACCGCTCGTGCCGTCCCACTTCGCGTAACCGCCACCCGGGACGACGCCGACGAGGTCCTCGCTGGGCGCGGAGACGGAGATCGTGATGCCCTGCGACGAGGCATCGAAGCTCGCCTCACCGTTGCGGTCGACACCGGCGACGGTGATGACGCCGGGAATCGTCGCCGGGGCGCCGACGGATGTCGTTCCCGCGCCGCGGTTGCCGGCGGCCGCGACGACAACGACGTCGTTCTCGAAGGCGTAGAGGAAGGCGTCATCCCAGCTCTGCGGCCAGTCCGGAGTGTTGCGGGTCAGCGACATGTTGATGACATCGGCGCCGTTGTCGACGGCCCAGCGCACCGCGGCCGCGATCTGGTCGTCATTGCTGACGGTCGAGCCTGTGTCGGTGCCGAATGCGACGGATGCCGCGAGCAGCTCCGCCTCGGGGGCGACACCGATCACGCCGCTGTCAGGCACGGGACCGCGCCCGCGACCGGCCAGCAACGAGGCCACCATGGTGCCGTGCTGCTCGTTGTCCCCGACCGGGGTCTGGCCATTCGGCGAGCCGATTCCGGACGCGTCCATGCCGCCGACGATCGCACCCTTGAGCTCGGCAACGCTGCCGTCAACGCCGGTGTCGATGACGGCGACGGTCACGCCGGCACCCTTGGTCGTCAGCCAGGCCTCGTCGAATCCGTAGTCGGTGAGCCAGTACTCCATGTCGCGGATCTGATCGGCGTGCGCCGGTGGCGCGTCGAGCACCGTCGAACCGAGCGTCACTCCCACAATCACCGCCGTGGCGACCACTCCGCCCCAGCGCCCCCACGCCCGCATCAGACCCGGGCCATCACGCGTCGGTGCCGGGCTCTGCGGCGTCGATGCCCTCGTATGCGATGCACTCGCACACGTTCGGAGACCAGGTGGAACGCTCGAGCGCGAGGTCGCCGATGGGGTTCACGCCGGGACCGGCCGCGAGCGCGTGCCCGGCCAGGGCGTGCAGGCACTTCACGCGCACCGGCATGCCGCCTGCGGAGAAGTTCTCGATCTCGGGAACGACGAGGATGCTGGCGCGGTCCGCCAGGTACGCCTCGTGTGCGCGGCCGTATGCGACACGCAGCTCCTCATCGGCGGCGAGGAGCTCGGTGAACTCGTTCATCACCTGCGTCGCCTCGAGGAACGACATCGCGGCCGTCGCTGCCGGGTGGCTCAGGTAGTAGAGCGTGGGGAACGGGGTCCCGTCGGCCAGTCGCGGCGCGGTGGAGACCACGGTCGGAGCGCCGCAGACGCAACGCGCGGCGATGCCGATCACGTTGCGGGCCGGGCGGCCGAGCTGTGCCGAAACGATGGCGATGTCGCGCTCGGATGCCGGGTCAAATGGCGGTGTCGTCATGGTGTTGCTGTGCTTTCTGCAAGGCCCGCCGTCATCACGGAGGCGAACATCGACTGTAACCAATCAAGCTGGGTGTTCTGGATTTCGGTGCTGATCGGTGCCTGCTCGTTCTCTTCGAGCGGTGCTGCGAGGTCGTTGATCACGAGGAAGCTGACCTCGCCGGGCATCACGTAGTAGAGCCGGTCGCGGGCCTGGGTGATCACGTAGGTCTTGTCGTTCCAGCGCTCACGCTCGGCGCGCAGCGTGGCGAGCTGATCCTGCTGGGCGTCGACGGCCGCGCTCAGGGCGGCGATCTCCTGGCGCTGCTCGACGAGCACACGCAGGCCGGGAGCCAGGATGACGACGCCGAGGACCAGGATCACCATCATGATCAGCGAGAAGCCGGAAAAACGGATGCCGCGCAGCCAGCCACCGCTCGGGGAGTCTCCGGTGGCCATGGCCACCGGAACCTTCCGAGACGCCGTCTTCGTCGAGGTGTCAGGCATTGCCCTGATCCTCCGTTCGAGACGCGCCCACCGAAATGGGCCGGGTGCTTGCTGCGCGGCAGAAACCGCGTGAGGTGATTTACGCGGTGAAGCGCGGGAACGCGCTGCGGCCGGCGTACACGGCGGCCTCACCGAGCTCTTCTTCGATCCTCAACAGCTGATTGTACTTAGCGACGCGCTCGCTGCGGGCAGGCGCACCGGTCTTGATCTGACCGCAGTCGGTCGCGACGGCGAGGTCGGCGATCGTCGTGTCCTCGGTCTCACCCGAACGGTGCGAGAGGATCGCGGTGTAGCCGGCGCGCTGCGCGAGGGCAACGGCATCCAGCGTCTCGGTCAGGGTACCGATCTGGTTGACCTTCACCAGGATCGAGTTGCCGGCACGGAGCTGCAGGCCCTTGGCCAGACGCTTCGGGTTGGTCACGAACAGGTCGTCACCGACGATCTGCACCTTGTCGCCGAGCTGAGCGGTGAGGTGGACGTAGCCGTCCCAGTCCTCTTCCTCCAGCGGGTCTTCGATCGAGACCAGCGGGTACGCCTCGACGAGCTCGGCGTAGTAGGCGACGAGCTCCTCGGCCGAGAGCTGCTTGCCCTCGAAGTGGTAGCTGCCGTCCTTGAAGAACTCGGTCGCGGCAACGTCGAGCGCCAGCGCGATGTCCTTGCCGGGCACGTAGCCGGCGATCTGGATGGCTTCGACGATGAGGTCGAGGGCCGCACGGTTGCTGGGCAGGTTGGGGGCGAAGCCACCCTCGTCGCCGAGGCCGGTTGCGAGGCCCTTCGACTTCAGCAGGCCCTTGAGGGCATGGTAGGTCTCGACGCCCCAGCGCAGCGCCTCGCTGAAGGTCTCAGCGCCGAGCGGCACGATCATGAATTCCTGGATGTCGACATCGTTGTCGGCGTGCGAACCACCGTTGATGATGTTGAGCAGCGGAACGGGCAGGGTGTGCGCGTTCGGGCCACCGAGGTAGCGGAACAGCGGCAGGTCGAGCGAGTCGGCCGATGCCTTGGCGACGGCCAGGCTGACGCCGAGCATCGCGTTGGCGCCGAGGCGGCTCTTGTTCTCGGTGCCGTCGAGCTCGATCAGTGCGGCGTCGAGCACGCGCTGCTCGGTGGACTCGATGCCGTCGATCTCGTCGCCGATCTCGTCGAGTACGGCGTCGACGGCCTTGAGGACGCCCTTTCCGCCGTAGCGGGCGGGGTCGCCATCGCGCAGCTCGTAGGCCTCGAATGCACCGGTCGATGCGCCGGAGGGCACACCGGCACGTGCAACGGTGCCATCCTCCAGCAGAACCTCGACCTCAATGGTCGGGTTTCCACGGGAGTCCAAAATTTCGCGAGCGCCAACAGCCTCGATCAGAGCCACAACTATCTCCTTGAGTAAGGGGGGTTTTGGGGATGTGGAAAACATCGTCGTGATCCGCTGCCAGTCTACTCACGCAGTGCAGCGGCCGCTGATCAGCGGCTGTTCGACGACGGATCAGCCCCCGAGAGCCTTGAACTCGAGCGCGCCGGCATCCGTCACACCCTGCCCGAGCAGGGCGAAACGCGTGAAGCCGTCGGCCTCGGCGCGCTCCAGCAGCGCCTTGAGGTTCTTGCTGCGCTTCTCGAGTCGCACCCGGGTTCCGGATGCCACGAGCTGGCGCTTGAGGGCCATCAACTCGGCCGGCGCCGCGTCCTTCTCGTGCACGATCACCACGGCGTCCGCCGTGCTGGCCGCATCCTCCGGCAGCAGGTCGACGATGCGCTCGAAGCCGATCGAGAAGCCGCAGGCCGGAACGTCATTACCGAGGAAACGACCGATCATGCCGTCGTAACGGCCGCCACCGCCGAGCGAATAACCAAGGTCGGGGTGGGCGATCTCGAATATGGTGCCGGTGTAGTAGCCCATGCCGCGCACGAGGGTCGGGTCGAAGACGAGCTCGACACCGGGCAGCGCCGCGCGCAACGCGAGCAGCTCGGTGTAGGCCTGCTGATCGAGCCACGCCGGGGGCGGGGTGACGCCGTGCAGCAGCTCCCAGCCCGCATTCGCGATGCCGTCCAGAGTGTCGGCGATGCCGTCCAGAGTGTCGGCGATGCCCAGGCCGGCCAGCTCGGTGGCCACTCCCCCTGCACCGATCTTGTCGAGCTTGTCGATCGTGATCAGCGCCCGCTCGAACAGCGTCTCGGCGACGCCCCAGTGCGCGAGCAGCGCCGAGAGGATTCGGCGGTCGTTGATGCGGATGCTGCAGCCGGTGAGGCCCAAGGCTTCCAGCGTTCCGGCGGTCGCGCCGATCAACTCGATCTCGGCCAGCTGGCCCGCCTCGCCGATGATGTCGATGTCGCACTGCATGAACTGGCGGTAGCGGCCCTTCTGCGGGCGCTCCGCACGCCAGACCGGTGCGATCTGGATCGACCGGAACACGCCGGGAAGCGCCGCCCGGTGCGTGGCGTAGAAACGGGCGAGGGGAACGGTGAGGTCGAAGCGCAGTCCGAGGTCGGCCAGGGAGAGGGTGTCTCCAGATGCCGCGGCGGCCGCGAGGTCGTCAGGGCCGAGTCCGCGCTTCATCACGGCGAACGCGAGCTTCTCGTTGTCTCCGCCGAGACCGGAGTGCAGCCGTGCGGAGTCCTCCATGACAGGCGTCTCGATCTCGT
>JBEVGZ010000176.1:0-2544 GCA_040511515.1 Microterricola sp. | reverse complement strand
TGCACGGTGGATTCGCCGCCGACGGCCGCGATGCGCTCGAGGATCGACACTCGGAGCCCGATGCGGGCCGACGGCGTCTTGTCGACGTCGAAGCCGATCCCGGTGTCGGCGATCTCGAGACGCACTCCACCGGATTCGCGGGCCGAGAGGCTGAGCGAGCGTCGGATGGGCCGCCGAACGGCCGGCTCCGTCCCCGTGCCGCCGGCGTGTTGCATGCTGTTGACGAGAGCCTGTACGGCCGCGGAGTAGAGCGCCTCCGTGACCTGTGCGGGAAGCCGCAGTCCCTGAGCATGGCGAACGGTCACGCTGACCGGTGCGGAGAAGGCGGCGATCGCCGCGCGCAGCCTGCGTTCGAGCTGCTCGACGGGCACGACGCGGTCGTCTCCTGGGATCACCGCACCTGCGGCATCCAGTCGCGCAATCGCCTCGGTTGCCATGCTGGCGGCGAGCGCCTCATCGGCCGGCGTGCGCGCATTGGCGGCAGAGAGCAGCGTTGTCAGCACGCTGTCGTGCACGATGGCGTCGACCTCGATGCGCTCGAGCTCGGTCGCGTGCTGCCGCACGGCGGTCGTGTATGTGCTCAGCGCGCCGGCCTGGGCGAGGTCGACGGCGGCCGCCGCCTGCCGCAGCATCGTGATGATGATGAGCACGACCAGGCCGAGCATGATCGCGTAGACGGCGTCGAGCGCAGCCAGGGCGGTGTCGACGTTTCCACCGGAGGGGAACGTGCGCAGCGCGCCGTACACGATCGGCACGAGCAGCGTGTACGCGGCGGCCCAGCCGACGGGGAACGCGACGGCAGCGCACGCGGTCGCCACCGTGCAGAGGAACCAGAGCCACGGCTTCTGGTCGGTGAAGATCGCGGCGTCTACGACGGTCAACGGCCAGACCAGGAGCCCGAGGAGATAAGCGAAGGCGACCCAGCTCGTCGTCAGCCGCACGAAGCGGTTGAACAGCGTCGCGATGGCAACCAGGATCAGGCCGCCGAAGATGGCGATGTTGACGGCACCCGCCCAGACCGGATCGAGGTCTGGCAGCTGGCCGTACATGATCGGCACGCTCTGCAGGCCGAAGACGACGCCCAGGATGCCGACGGCGCGGGCGACGATCGTCTCGATCTTGGCGGCACTGATCGCCTTGATGCCGTTGGCCCGCAGCAGCGGAGGCGCAGGCCGGGAGATGTCTCCCTCGGCCGCTACGGCGTCAGCCGCGGCCATCCTCGCCGTCCTGGTCGAGCCCGGGAAGGATGCCGTCTTCGACGGCGCGGCGCAGCAGATCGACCTTGGTCGGTGCTGGGCGGCCGACCTCGACGTACTTCACGCGGATGCGGTCGAGGTACTCGCGCGCGGTCGAGTGTGCGATGCCCAGCTGGCCCGCGACGAGTTTGAGCGGGAGACCGGAGGCGTAGAGGTGGAGCACATCACGCTCGCGCCGGCCGAGCTGCGCCTTGGCGAAGTCGCGGTCGGCGTCGATCGCCGTCGCCCATTCGAGGTTGTTGAGCACCTCACCGCGCGCCACGGTGGCGATTGCCGCCATGACCGTGGTCGTCGGAGAAGACTTGGGGATGACGCCGGCGACACCGGCGGCGAGCGCCTCGCGCACGCTGGCGACGCGGTCGGCGATGCTGTGCACGAGCACGGCCGCGCCGGTCGCCTGCGCCAGCTTGACGTTGTCGGTCACCCGCGACCCGTCGCCGAGCGAGAGATCGAGTACCACGACGTCGACCGGGCGGCCGTCGATGACATCGATCAGTCCCTGCGCCGTCGCCGCCGTGGTGACGACCTCGTATCCCGCTGCCTCACAGGCCGCCTTGATTCCCAGCCGTACCGACTCGTGGTCGTCGACGATCGCCACGCGTACGAGCGTCTGCTCGACCGCCACCTCTTGACCCACGGTCATCCTGCCCTTCGTCGTCCCGACGCCAACGATAGTTGAGCGCGGGGTTCATCCTGCGAGTATGCGAAACCGGACTCAGCGTGTCGGCACCAGTCGGGCGACGGCCTCGACGTGGTGGGTGTTCGGGAACAGGTCGTATGCGTTGAGGCTGGCGAGCTCGTAACCGTGCCCGGCGAGCAGGCCGATGTCACGGGCCAGGGCGACGGGGTCGCAGGCAACGTAGATCAGCTGGCGTGGGCGCAGGGCCGCGAGCGAGTCGATGACCGCACGGCCGGCTCCGGCACGGGGCGGGTCGAGCACCACGGTCGCCGCCTGCAGTCTGGCGCGCTCCGTGGCGCTGGCGTCGCGTCCGATGCGGGCCAGGTAGCGGTCGACGCGGTCGGTGATCGCGGCGGCGCCCACCCACTCCGCGAGGTTCTCTGCCGCGTGATCGGTTGCGACGGCATCCGACTCGACGGTCGTGATGCGCACCGTCTCGCCGAATCGGTCGCCGACGGCCGCTGCGAGCAGTCCGACGCCGCCGTAGAGGTCGAGGTTGGCCGCGCGCGGGTCGAACTCGGCCTCGTCGATGCTCGCCTGCACCGCACGGTAGAGGGTGTCCGCCGCGTTCGCGTGCACCTGCCAGAAGCCGCCGGCCGAGAGGCCGAA
>JBEVGZ010000175.1:0-4343 GCA_040511515.1 Microterricola sp. | reverse complement strand
TCCGCGCCACCACTCACTCAGCCTTCCTTCGTCGCATCCCCTGCTGCAGTGGCTACCGTCGACGACGGGAACGGCGACGGACGCGGCGCGATCGGCACCGCAGCCGGCAGCGGCGAATTTCGGCAGAGCTGCGGCGAAGTCGACGCCATCGCTGTGGTCGGCGGCGTCATCCTGTGGAACGAATCCGATCGCGGCCCAGCCGGCGTCGGCGTTCCACCAGCGATCGGTGTTCGCCGAGCAGCCGTAGACGACCTGGCAGCCGACGGGGCCGCTCTCGATCGCGCAGCGCAGCAGCTCGACACCGTCCGGCCAGCTCAGCCAGAGCCCGAGCTGTCGTCGGTCTTCGGGGGCCGGGCGGAACGTGCCGATGCGCAGGAGCACCGATTCGATCCCCCACTTGTCGTGGTAGAGGCTCGCGAGCGCCTCGCCGAAGGCCTTGGACACGCCGTAGTAGGTGTCCGGCCGCAGCGGCGCGGTCTCGTCCAGCAGCTCGCTGGCCGGGTGGAATCCGACGATGTGGTTCGAGCTCGCGTAGACGACTCGGCGCACCCCGGCCCGACGTGCCGCCTCGTAGACGTTGTAGGTGCCATCGATGTTGGAGGTGCGGATCTCGTCGTACGACGCCTCATCTGCGACACCGCCGAGGTGCACGATGACGTCGACGCCCGCCGCCGCCTCGGTGAGCCGATCCAGGTCGGCGAGGTCGCCGATGACGATCTCCTCATTGGGGTGCAGCGGCGCATCACTCGCGCTCCGCGCATAGAGCACGACGCGGTCGTAACGCCCGGCGAGGCCCTCGCGGATCACGCCGCCCATTCGTCCGGTGCCACCGGTGTACAGCACTGTTGTCATCTTGGTCCTTTCGTCGCAGCGGCCTCAGCCGATGCTGCGGTCTTGCTCGCCACCGGTCGCGTCGGCGAAGTAGCCGATGACCGCGTGTTGCGGTCGAATGCGGAGCACCTCGCCATCGACGACGGTGAGCCCGACATCGTGGCCGGGGAGGAGCACCCCCGAGGTGTCGGTGAGAAGTGAGCGCAGGCGGTCGATCGTCGACACGCTCTGCTCGTCGTCCATGCTCGAGTCGGCGCGGAGTGTCGCGAGCTCGTGGATGTTCTTGACGGAGTCGCCGGCGAAGATCATGCTCTGCTCGGTGCGCTCCGTGAAGAACGCGAGGTGGTGCGGGGTGTGCCCCGGGCTTGCGATCGCGTGGATCCCGGGCAGAATCTCCTGGCCCGCCGACATGCGCTCGACACCGTCCGTGCGCCGCAGCAGCTCCTGCACGTGGAGGTCGGGGATGAACTTCGTTCCGGCCGGCTGCTCGGCGGCCCAGGCAAGCTCCTGCTCCCCCACCCAGGTCGTCGCATTGGCGAACATCGTGAAGTTCGCCACGTGATCCCAGTGCATGTGGGTGAGCAGAACGTCGGTGACGTCATCCGGGGTCAGTCCCAGCTTGGCCAGGCCGTCGTGGATGAGCGGGATGTACGCGGGCTGACCCGCGTCGACGAGAACCCGCCGCTCGCCATCGTCGAGGAGCCACATGCTGCTCCATCCGAACGCACCATGCGAGGACGATTTGCCGGGGAATCCCTCGACGAGTGGGTGGGCGCTGTACGCGTTCATGACGGCCTCACCATGGTCGATACGCTCCTGTGCATCATCGCCTCCACATTCTCTCGACGGCTATACTATAGCCGCACCCACAGAATACAGCACCCTCTGGATCGAGTCGAACGCGGCGTTGCCACTCACAGGAGCAGCTCAGACAGAGTCGTGCGTCGTGGGCCGTCCATGACCCGACCGATCACCGCCGAGGTGGAACCGTGAGTACAGATCTGAATGTTCGCCGGCGGCAGGCTCCCGCCGCAGAAGGGCGGGCGTCCCGATTCCGTTTGGCGCTGCCGCCCGAGATCGCCGCGACCCTGCTCGCCGTCTCGACCGTTCTGCTGGGGGCGATGCTCGGCCTGCCCACTTACGGGATCTTCCTCGGTTGGGCCGCGGCGGGCTTGGCCGGAACGGGCAGGCCCGCCCGGCTGCCGGTTCTCGCACGCTGCCTGGCGATCGGAGCGGTGTTCGGGGCCGGCACCCTCGCCGCGACGACCGCCCTCGGAACGGTGCTCGGTCCCGACGTGCCGCAGTGGGTCAGCGCGGTCGCGGTGCTCGCCATCGCGAACCCGCTGATGATCATGGTCGGGCGCGCGCCGGCGCTGAGTTCCGTGCCGGGGATGTTCATCGGATTCTCGACACTCTTCGCCGTGCACCTCGGCAACACGGCAGCGATCTCCGGTGACATCGTCGCCGCACTGCTCGTCACGGTGTCGATGAACCTGACCGGCCTCGCCTTCTACATGCTCTACAACCGTCTGACCGGTCGGCCGCGCGCCGAGCGCCCATGAACCGTGCCGCAGCGGCCACGCCACCGGCACTCGCCGAGCAGCGGAACCCCGTCAGAACGAACACGATTTTCCGCTCCGCCACCGCCCGCAACCGCGTCGAGGTTGAGGCTAAGCTGTGAGGATGATCGAGCAGCCAGGGACCAAGCGGCCGATTGCCGATCAAATGTACGACGTCCTGCTGCAGCAGTTCATGTCCGGCGATCGCGGCGCGGGCCAAAGCCTGAACATCGGTGCGCTCTCCCGCGAACTCGATGTGAGCCAGACGCCGCTGCGCGAAGCGCTGGCCAGGCTCGAGCACACCGGTCTGGTCGAGCGCGAGGCGCTGCGCGGATACCGGGTCGCCCCGATGATGACCCGGCTCGAGGTGCAGCAACTGATGGATGCTCGCCTCGTGTTGGAGCCGACCTTGGCCGAGCAGGCGGCGTTGCGCAAGACGGACGAGTTCATCAGCGCACTGCGTGAGACGGTCGACGAGTTCCACCAGTCCGCGGCCCTCGCCGATGTCGCGGCTGAGGGTTTCAACCAGTACTGGCGCTCAGACGACCGCTTCCACATGCTGATCGCCGCGCAGGCCGGCAATCCGTTCCTGGCGATGGCCTACACCGCACTCGGCGGGCAGATCCAGCGCTTCCGCCTCTTCTCCAAGCTGGGACGGACCGGCGCGAAGTTCGCGGCGCCGGAGCACAGCTCGATCCTCGACGCGATCGCGGCCGGCGACGGTCCTGCCGCGGCGGCGGCCATGCGTGAGCACGTGATCGGCGCGACCGAGCGGCTGCTCGAAGCCTGACGCCCAGCGCCTCGTCGAGGCCTCGCTAGTCGCGCCCCAGCGACCTGGCACGGTTGCGCAACAGGGCCCGCTCCCGCTCGTTACCGGCGAGTGCGGCCGCGAGCTCGAACTCGGCCCTGGCCTCCTCCGTGCGCCCAAGCTTCTGCAGCAGATCCGCGCGCACGCTGGGCAGCAGATGGTAGCTCGCCAGCCGGCCCTCGGCGACGAGGGCGTCGACCAGCACGAGCGCAACGGCGGGCCCGCGCGCCATCGAGAGCGCGACGGCCCGGTTCAGCTCGACCACCGGCGACGGCACACGTCTGGCCAGCTGTTCGTAGATGTCGGCGATGCGCGCCCAGTCGGTGGCATCCGGCGTCACCGCCCGTGCGTGGCAGGCGGCGATCGCGGCCTGCAGTTGGTAGGAGCCGGCCGCGCCGCCGCGAGCCTGCTGGCAACGCTCGGCCCTGGCCAGGGCCGCGAGGCCGCGCCGGATCAGCAGCTGATTCCAGCGGCTGCGATTCTGCTCGAGCAGCAGGATCGGCTCCCCCGACGCGGTGGTGCGCGCGCCGAGCCGTGATGACTGGATTTCCATCAGCGCGACGAGCCCGTGCACCTCTGGCTCGCGCGGCAGCAGCTCGGCCAGCACGCGCCCGAGGCGCAGCGCCTCGCGGCAGAGTTCCGGCCGCATCCAGTCGCCGCCTGAGCTGGCGGAGTAGCCCTCGTTGAACACGAGGTAGATCACGGCGAGCACCGAGTCGAGCCTGGCCGGGAACTCGGCGCGCTCTGGCACCTCGAACGGAACACCGGCCGCGGCGAGCGTCTTCTTGGCCCGCACGATGCGTTGCTGCATCGTCGCAGTCGGCACGACGAAGGCGCGCGCGATCTGCTCGGCGCTCAGCCCGCCGAGCAGGCGCAGCGTCAGCGCGACCTGGGCATCTCGGCTGAGCACGGGGTGGCAGGCGACGAAGATCAGGCGCAGCAGCTCGTCGTCGATCGACTGCAGCACGGCCAGGTCCGGCCGGGTCTGCACGGCGAGCGGAGCCCCGGCCATCGCCCGCGAGGCTGCGGCCGATGGCGCGATCCCGGATGCCGCCGCGGCGACCTCTGCCGCGGCATCCGCGGTGCGCAACTCCTCGGCGAGCGCCGTGGCGCGCTGGCCGAACACCGCCTGCCGCCGCCACTGG
>JBEVGZ010000174.1:0-3591 GCA_040511515.1 Microterricola sp. | reverse complement strand
GGACAGGGTGATGGCAGGGAGATCCGAACACAGTCGGTGACCTGCAGCCCAAATCCAGGCCGGCTCGACCCCGCCATGCAGGCGGGGGGTCGCGTTCAGCCTAGACCCACGACGCGTCCGAGCGCCAGAGATTTCTGGCTTTTGGATCCAGAAACTTTCGGGGTCCATGTGTGACCGTGCGCGGCAGCTACGCGCCACACCCGGTCAGGCCTCGAGTGTGTAGAACGCCGGTGGGCCAGGCAGCGCGGCAGCGGCCAGTGCCTCGGCGACCGCGGCGGCGTTGCCGCGCACCATGCCGGCCGTCACCCGTACGAAGCCGGGGCCGACCCCCGGCACCGAGCCGAGGCCGCGTGCCGTGCCCGTACCGGTGCCCGCATGCACGGCCCCGCCGGCGAGGAACGGGGAGCCGGGCGCCACCCGGATGCCGACGGCCGCCAGCTGCACGAGGGCCGCGCGCTCGTTCGCAACGGGCAGCCACAGGTTGATGCCGTCGGGCAGGGAGCCGCCCGACTCGCCCGGACCGGACGCCGCGTGCACCCCGCGGAGGGCCAGCTCAACGCTCAGAGCCTTCTGCCTGGAGTAGTACTGGCGCCTGGCCTCCGTCACCTCGTCGAGCGCGGTGCCGTCGGTGAGCAGATCGGCGAGGATCCGCTGCACCATGCGGGAGGTCCAGCCGGGGCCGAGCATGCGCCGGGACACGATGCGGTCGATCAGCTCCGCCGGCCCGCCGAGGGCGGCGATGCGCAGATCGGGCCCGTGCGACTTCGAGAAGCTGCGAACGTGCAGCACCTGCGCCGGGATCCACTGGCCGAGGCTCACCGCCGGCGCCGTGCTGATGGCGCCGGAGTGGTCGTCCTCGATCACCATCACCCTGCCGCCGTTGCGTGAGGCCGTGATCAGCCGCGCCAGCTCGCGGGCGCGCTCGACGGGCATCGATGCGCCGGTCGGGTTCTGTGCCCGCGGCTGCAGCACAACGGCGGATGGCCCCTGCTGCAGCGCGGCGGCGAGCGAGCTCGGCACGATGCCGTTCTCGTCGATCGCCACGGGCACGACCGTGGCGCCGAGGGCGCTCACCAGGTCGAAGAAGGCCGGGAATCCGGGATTCTCGAGCACCACCTTGTCGCCGAAGCGCACAACGGCCTCGAGGCTGCGCGAGACGGCGTCGAGGGCACCGTCCACCACGGTGAGTGATTCGGCGCGGTACGGCCAGCTCTCATCGAGCACCCGGCCGAGCGCGGGAATCACCGGCAGCTCGTGGTAGCTGGCGGTCTCTGCGTGCACGGAGACGCGGGAGAGGGCCGGTCCGAGCGTCGGCAGCAGCAGCGGGTCCGGTGTTCCGCGCGAGAGATCGAGGTGGGCGGCATCCGGGGCCAGCTCCGCGCCGGCGGCCAGTCCGAGCATGCGCGGCGGCAACCAGGCCCGCGGATGCTGTCGAACGAAGCTGCCGGCCCGACCGCGTGATTCGATCAGCCCGGCCTGGCTCAGCGCCTGCCAGGCGTGGCTGACCGTCGCGGGGCTCACCCCCAGCTCCGCCCCGAGTTCGCGCACCGTCGGCAGCCGGTCGCCCGGCGCGAGTTCGCCGCTCGTGATGTGCCTGGCGATGGCCGCAGCGATGCCGCGCGGCGAAGAATCGCCGATCAGTTTCCAGATCTCATTCACGAAACTCTTGCCTCCCGGAGCTTTCGGCAACATGATGATTAACGCGTGTGTCACACAGTGAAACAAAAGAGAAATGTTTACGCCGAACAATAACAGAACGAGCAACGGAGCTCGGTTCGGCTCAACCGCTCGGCGTTGGTGACTCACACGATTTGCCACCGCCGGCACCCCGCAGTGCGAAACGCACCGCGGCTCAAACCCAGTTTGATCAGGCGCAGTGGAGGCAAACATGACGGCAAACACGAGGACCGGCGACACCCCCAACATCGTTCGAGCAGCACTCACCCAGACCACCTGGACCGGCGACAAAGAATCGATGCTCGACAAGCACGAGCAATTCGCCCGCACCGCCAAGGAGCAGGGCGCCGAGGTCATCTGCTTCCAGGAGCTCTTCTACGGCCCGTACTTCGGCATCACGGAAGACGCCAAGTACTACGACTACGCCGAGCCGGCCGACGGCCCGATCGTGCAGCGCTTCGCGGCGCTCGCCAAGGAGCTCGGCATGGTGATGATCCTGCCGATCTACGAGGAGGACCAGCCGGGTGTCTACTACAACACCGCCGTCGTCGTCGACGCCGACGGCACGATCCTCGGTCAGTACCGCAAGCACCACATCCCCCACCTCGACAAGTTCTGGGAGAAGTTCTACTTCCGCCCTGGCAACATGGGCTACCCCGTCTTCGACACCGCCGTCGGTCCGATCGGCGTCTACATCTGCTACGACCGCCACTTCCCCGAGGGCTGGCGCGAACTCGCCCTGAACGGCGCCCAGATCGTGTTCAACCCGAACGCCACCAAGCCCGGCCTCTCCAACCGGCTCTGGGAGATCGAGCAGGCCGCGGCCGCCGCCGCCAACGGCATGTTCGTCGTCGCATCCAACCGCGTCGGCAAGGAAGACAACGAGTACGGCGATCTCGCCGTCAGCTTCTACGGCTCGAGCCAGGTGCTCGACCCCCGCGGCAATTGGGTCGGCGAGCTCGGCTCGGCGACCGAGGAGGAGGTGCTCGTGCGCGACCTCGACATGAGCCTCGTGCGCCAGGTGCGCAACGACTGGCAGTTCTTCCGAGACCGCCGACCGGAGTCCTACACCTCGATCCCGAAGCCGTAACCGCGAGACCGCAGATTCGCAAGGAGGATGACATGGCAACGACTCTCATCACCGGCGGCACGGTGGTCACATCGACGGGCAGGGCGGATGCCGATGTGCTCGTCGACGGCGAACGCATCGTCGCGGTGCTCCAGCGCGGCAGCGTGCTGCTCGGCACCGATCTGACCGCCGGAGTCGATCACGTGATCGACGCGACGGGCAAGTACGTGATCCCCGGCGGCATCGACGCTCACACGCACATGTCGCTGCCGTTCGGCGGCACGGCGGCATCCGACACCTTCGAGACGGGGACCAGGGCGGCGGCCTGGGGTGGAACGACGACGATCATCGACTTCGCCGTGCAGAGCCACGGCCAGAAGGTGCAGGACGGCCTCGCCACCTGGCACGGCATGGCGGCCGGGCAGTGTGCCATCGACTACGCCTTCCACCAGATCATCGGCGACGTGAACCCCGACTCGCTGGCGGCCCTCCGCGGGCTGCCGGACGAGGGCATCTCCAGCTACAAGATGTTCATGGCCTACCCCGGTGTCTTCTACAGCGACGACGCCCAGATCCTGCGGGCGATGCAGGTCGCGGCAGACACCGGCATGATGACGATGATGCACGCCGAGAACGGTCCGGCCATCGACGTGCTCGTCGAGCAGCTCCTCGCGCAGGGCAAGAGCGACCCGTACTACCACGGGGTCGCGCGCGCCTGGCAGATGGAGGAGGAGGCGACGCACCGCGCGATCATGCTCGCCAACCTCACCGGGGCACCGCTCTATGTCGTGCACGTCAGCGCCAAGCAGGCCGTCGAGCAGTTGGCCGCCGCCCGCGACAACGGC
>JBEVGZ010000173.1:0-4451 GCA_040511515.1 Microterricola sp. | reverse complement strand
CGCGGCAGATGGAGGGCTGGGGCAGGACGGTGACACCGAGCGACCCCGAGACCGTGATCCCGGATGCCGTCACCGACCTCGCCACGCAGCTGCTCACCTTCCCACGGCACCTCGGCATCCACTCCGGCGGCATGGTGCTCACCGACAGGCCGGTCGGCGAGGTGTGCCCGATCGAGCACGCCCGCAAGGAGAACCGCACCGTTCTGCAGTGGGACAAGGACGACTGCGCCTGGATGGGCCTCGTCAAGTTCGATCTGCTCGGCCTCGGCATGCTCGCCGCGCTGCAGTACGCCTTCGACATGACGCGCGATCTGCTCGGCGAGGAGTGGAGCCTCGACACCATGCCCAAGGAGGAGGCCGGCGTCTACGACATGCTCTGCCGGGCCGACTCGATCGGCGTGTTCCAGGTGGAGAGCAGGGCGCAGATGGGCACGCTCCCCCGGCTGAAGCCGCGCCGTTTCTACGATCTCGTCATCGAGATCGCGCTGATCCGGCCCGGCCCGGTGCAGGGCGGCGCCGTGCATCCCTACATCCGGCGCAAGACCGGCAAGGAGGAGGTGACGTACATGCACCCGAAGCTGGAGCCGGTGCTCGAGCGCACCCTCGGCATCCCGATCTTCCAGGAGCAGCTCATGCAGATGGCCGTCGCCGTCGGCAACTGCTCGGCAGAGGACGCCGATCTGCTGCGCCGGGCGATGGGTTCCAAGCGCGGCGACGAGAAGATCGGACGCCTGAAGGCGAAGCTCTACGCCGGCATGGCCGAGAACGGCATCGACGAGGCGACCGCCGACGTGATCTACGCCAAGATCGAGGCCTTCGCCAACTTCGGCTTCGCCGAGAGTCACTCGCTGAGCTTCGCGCTGCTCGTCTACGCCAGCTCCTGGATCAAGCTGCACTACCCCGGCGTCTTCCTCGCCGCCCTGCTGCGCGCGCAGCCGATGGGCTTCTACTCGCCGCAGACCCTGACGGCGGATGCCAGGCGCCACGGCGTCGAGGTGCGGCGCCCCGACATCCTGCGCTCCGGCGCGCACGCCGTGCTCGAGCGGGTGGATCTGGGCGCCGCGGACGCAGCGCCGGATGCCGCGCCTCTGCTGACCGGTCGCCCGAGCTGTGTGCAACGGGAGCAACCGGCGGTGCCGGAGAGCTTCGAGCGGAGCCAGGCCGATGAGACGGCCGCCCACCGCCGTGACGGTGCCTACGCCGTGCGGCTCGGCCTCGCCGACGTTTCGGGCATCGGCGAGGCGCTGGCGGAGCGCATCGTGGCGGAGCGGGTGGCATCAGGGCCGTACCGCAGCATGGCCGACGTCTCCCGCCGGGTCGGCCTCGACACCGTCCAGCTGGAGGCGCTCGCAGCGGCCGGGGCGTTCTCGGGGCTCGGCCTGGAGCGGCGGGAGGCGCTCTGGAGCGCCGGCGATGCCGCGCAGGACCGCGCCCAGTACCTCGAGGGATCCGTCGTCGTGCTGCAGCCGCCGCTGCTGCCGATCCTGAGCGCGGCAGAGCAGGTGGTCTACGACCTCTGGGCGACGGGCATCTCGCCGGACGACCACCCTGTGCGGCATGTGCGCGAGCAGCTGGAGCGCCGTGGCGCGCTGGCCGTCTCGGCGATGCAGACGGCGGAATCCGGGCGGCGCGTCGAGGTCGGCGGCGTCGTGACGCACCGGCAGCGGCCGGGAACGGCCGGCGGCATCACCTTCCTCAACATCGAGGACGAGACGGGAACCCTCAACGTGATCGCGAGCGTCGGCGTGTGGACGCGCTACCGGCGCATCGCCCGCGAATCCCCCGCGCTGATCGTGCGCGGCATCCTGGAGCGCACGGAGGAGGGCGTGGTCAACCTGCTCGCCGACCGCTTCGAGACGCTCGGGGTCAGCGCGGCGCAGCGCTCCCGCGACTTCCGCTAAGGATCAGCTCACGACCGTCGAGCGCGGCGGGTTGTACATGAATTCGAGTCGGATGCCGTTGTCGTCCTCGACGAATGAGGCGTAGTAACGGTCCGTGAATCGCGGGTACTTCTTCGGCTCGCGCACCGCCGACCAGCCTGCGCCGAGCGCGATCGAATGCAGATGATCGACCTCCGCCGGAGAATCGACGGCAAAGGCGAGGTGTTGCCAGCCGACCCGCCCGTGCTCGTGCGGCCCGGTGTCCGTTTCGCGGGCGGGGAAGAGGATCAGTTCCGGCTCGCCATCCCGCTGCCAGGCGACCGAGCCATCCGCGTCCTGTCGGGTGAACCCGAGTGCTTCCAACACCGGATGAAACTGCGCAACGGAGCGGGCAAGGTCGTCAATGGTGATGCCGAGATGATCAAAAACAGCCATGCGGTCAGTTTTGCAGAGGCCTCCACCGTTGTCGAAAACGAGCCGAGATTGCACTGTGAGCGGTGGCGGCGTCAGCTGATCCGCTCGGCCTCCGTTAGCCTCGATAGGTGATGAACGACCGCTACGGCTCCGATGTACTGGCGGGTGACTGGCGCAAGGCCGGCCGCCCCGTGATCCCCGAACAGGCCGCAACGAAAGACCTCGTGATCGAGGAGGTCGCGACCGGATTCTGCGGCGCCGTCGTGCGGATCGAGAAGAACATCGTCACCCTCGAGGACCGCTTCGGCAAGCTCCGGTTGTTCCCGCTCGGACCCGGCTTCCTGCTGGACGGCAAGCCCGTCGTGCTGGTTGCGCCACAGAAGGCAGCGCCGGCCGGGCGGGGGCGCACGGCATCCGGCTCCTTCGCCGTCGAGAACGCGGCTGCGCGGGTCGCCCTGCCGAGCCGCATCTTCGTCGAGGGCCGGCATGACGCCGAACTGGTCGAGAAGGTCTGGGGCGCCGACCTCCGCATCGAGGGCGTCGTCGTGGAGTACCTCGAGGGCGTCGATGACCTCGACGCGATCATCCGCGACTTCAAGCCGGGCGCAGGGCGCAAGGTCGGCGTGCTCGTCGACCACCTCGTGAAGGGCTCCAAGGAGAGCCGAATCGCGGATGCCGTCGCCGCCGGCCCGTACGGCAAGCACGTGCTCGTCGTCGGACACCCCTACATCGACGTCTGGCAGGCGGTGAAGCCGGCGCGTCTCGGGATTGAGGCCTGGCCGCACATTCCGCGCGGAACCGAGTGGAAGAAGGGCATCTGCGCGAGCTTCGGCTGGCCGCACGATGAGCAGGCAGATATCGCCCGTGCCTGGCAGCGCATCCTCGGGCAGGTGCGCACCTTCGCCGACCTCGAGCCGGCCCTGCTCGGTCGTGTCGAAGAGCTGATCGACTTCGTCACCACCCCGTAGGCAGGTGAGGCTGTACCGGGTTCGGGCCCGCGAAATCCGCACAGGCCCGGTAAATCCCCCGGGCCCGTGCACTTCTCACGGGCCCCGGTCTCGATACGGCCGCGGGCGGCATACTCAACCAGCGGGGTCTCGGGGTGCTGTTGCGCGAAAAGCACCCGGTGCTAGCGTGGAGGCATGACGCCGCAGGAGCTCGAGAACCTCGCATGCCTGCGCCGCGCCCGGGACTTGATCGACCGCGACTACGCCGAGCCGCTCGACGTTCCGACGATGGCGGCGAAGGCCTTGATGTCCCCCGCGCACTTCTCACGCAGCTTCCGGGCCGCGTATGGCGAGACGCCATACAGCTACCTGATGACCCGCAGAATCGAGCGCGCCATGGCGCTGCTCCGCGCCGGCGTCAGCGTGACCGAGGCGTGCATGGCCGTCGGCTGTACCTCGCTCGGGTCATTCAGCTCCCGCTTCACCGAGATCGCCGGCGAGACCCCGAGCGCGTACCGCAGCCGCTCGCACGCCGCGGTGACGGCCATGCCGGCCTGCGTTGCGATGGCCACCACCCGCCCGACTCGCGCTCCGGCGACAGGCACCCTCGGATCGAGCAGAAATGGAGAAGCGAGCGACACGTCCGCGGCGTAACTTCGTGGTCATGACAATCGCACTCCAGTTCACAAACATCACCGTCAACGACGTCGACGAGGCGCTCGGTTTCTACCGCGACGCTCTCGGCCTCGAGGTACAGAACGACGTGGCATCCGGCGAGTACCGCTGGGTCACCTTGGGCAGCGACGAGCAGCCCGGCCTCGGAATCGTGCTCTCCGTGCCCCACGCCGGGCGTTCCAAGGCCGACGGCGACACCATGCAGGAGCTGCTCACCAAGGGTGTGCTGCCGCTCGTCGTCTTCCGCTCGGATGACGTCGACTCACTCTTCGAGTCGGTGCGCGCATCCGGAGCGGAGGTTCTGCAGGAGCCGATGGACCAGGGCTGGGGCCCGCGCGACTGCGCGTTCCGCGACCCATCGGGCAACACCGTTCGGATCGCGCAGGCCCCTACGGCCTGAGCCAGTCGCGAGCTAGCCGACCGTCGTGCCGAACGCGAGTCCGAGCACGTAGGTGACCGCGGCTGCCCCGAGTCCGATGCCCAACTGGCGCATGGCTCGGCGCAGCGGCGGTGCGCCGGAGAGCAGTCCCACGAC
>JBEVGZ010000172.1:0-3284 GCA_040511515.1 Microterricola sp. | reverse complement strand
GTCGCCGCGACCCAGGCTCCGTCGAGCTACGTGGTCGTCGAGGGCGACACCGTCAGCGGCATCGCCGCGCGCTTCGGCCTGTCGACGGCCGCCGTGCTCGCCCAGAACGGCCTCGGCTGGTCTGCAGTCATCTTCCCGGGGCAGACCCTCAGCCTCGGCGGTTCCGCCGTCATCGTCTCCGCACCACCCGCTGCGCCAGCGACCGAGATCACCCGCTACACGGTCGTCGCCGGCGACACGATCAGCGGCATCGCCGAGGCGCACGGACTCAACAGCCACGATGTTCTGCGCGCGAACGGACTCGACGCACAGAGCCTGATCTTCGTCGGCCAGACGATTGTTCTGCCGGACGCCGCACACTCAGCGTCGGTCGCGCAGGCAGCACCCGTCGCAGCCCCCGAGGCCGGCCCCGTTGCCACGGGAACGCACACCGTGAGCAGCGGCGACACCGTCAGCGGCATCGCCGCCACCGCCGGCGTCTCGGTGCAGGCGCTGCTCGACGCGAACGGACTGGGCTGGTCGAGCATCATCTACCCCGGTCAGACCCTGGCGCTGCCGGGAGCAGGCCCCGCTCTCGAGGTCGCCGTCCTCGTCGAGCAGATCGTCGCCTCCCCCGCGGACACCCCGTCAAGCGCGGCGGTGCCGCTCAGCTCTGAGATGCGGCAGAACGCCCGCACCATCATCGACGTCGCCCGGTCAATCGGTGCCAGCGACGAGGCCATCGTCGTCGCCCTCGCCACGGCAGCCCAGGAGTCCAGCCTGATCAACCTCGATCACGGCGACCGCGACTCGCTCGGACTGTTCCAGCAGCGGCCGAGCACCGGCTGGGGCACTCCGGACCAGCTCATGGATCCCCACTACGCGACGCTCGCATTCTTCGGCAAGGCACCGAACACGAACGACATCGTGCCGCGCGGTCTCTTTGACATCGACGGCTGGCAGAGCATGAGCGTCACAGAGGCGGCCCAGGCCGTGCAGATCTCGGCCCACCCCGATTTCTACGCGAAATGGGAGACATCGGCACGGAGCTGGCTGACCGAACTCGGTTGAGCCGACATCCGATCCGCGTAATCGAGAATCTGCCCTGCCAATGCGCCGCTTCTCGGTGTTTTATCGGTGTTTCCCCTTCTCGACTTCCTAGACTGCAACGGTGAGCTCCACACCGAACGATCCGATGATCGGCCGTCTGATAGACGGCCGTTATCAGGTGCGCTCCCGCATCGCCCGTGGCGGCATGGCCACGGTCTATCTGGCGACCGATCTGCGCCTCGAGCGCCGCGTCGCCATCAAGATCATGCACGGCCACCTCGCCGACGACAACACCTTCAAGAGCCGCTTCGTGCAGGAGGCACGCTCCGCCGCGCGTCTCGCCCACCCGAACGTCGTGAACGTCTTCGACCAGGGCCAGGATTCCGATATGGCCTACATGGTCATGGAGTACCTGCCGGGCATCACGCTGCGCGATCTGCTCAAGGACTACGGCAAGCTCACCCCCGAGCAGACCATCGACATCGTCACCGCGGTGCTCGGCGGCCTCGCCGCCGCGCACAAGGCCGGCATCGTTCACCGCGACATGAAGCCGGAGAACGTTCTGCTGGCCGATGACGGCCGCATCAAGCTCGGCGACTTCGGCCTGGCCCGCGCCACGAGCGCGAACACCGCGACCGGGCAGGCCCTGCTCGGCACGATCGCCTACCTCTCCCCCGAGCTCGTCACCCGCGGCGTCGCCGATGCCCGCAGCGACATCTACGCACTCGGCATCATGATGTACGAGATGCTCACCGGCGAGCAGCCGTTCGTCGGCGAGGCGCCGATGCAGATCGCCTACCAGCACGCCAACGACTCCGTCCCCGCACCGAGCCTCAAGGTGCCTGGACTCCCCCGCGAACTCGACGAGCTGGTGCTCTGGGCGACGGCTCGCGACCCGGAGGATCGACCGCGGGACGCCAGCGTCATGCTCGAGCAGCTGCAGCTGATCGCCGCCGAGATGCCCGGTACCGCAGAAGCAGGCGCAACCGCGGCCACCACCGTGCTGCCAAGCCCGCTCGCGCCGACCATGGTGCTCGCCGGTGGGATCGACGAGCTTGCCGCCGATTCGGACGCGGAGACCCAGATCATCGGCAGCGCCAGGCACCGTACCGGGCCCGTCGAGGCGAGCTCCGCCGACAGCACGGCGCTGCTGCGCAGCACGGCCGCCAAGCGCAAGCGCCGCGGCTACTGGCTGTTCGCGCTCATCGTCCTCCTCGCCGGCCTGGCCGCTGGGACCGGCTGGTACTTCGGTTCCGGCCCCGGCTCGCGCGCGACCGTTCCCGACGTCAGCAACCAGAGCGCCGACGCCGCAAGCACCGAACTCGATGCAGCCGGATTCACCGTCGCCGACGCCACCACGAGCTGCTCGCACCCCACGATTGCTCCGGAGCTCGTCGCGAGCACTGATCCCGCGATCGGCTCCTCTGTCGCGCGCGGCAGCACCGTCACCCTCTGCCTCTCGACGGGGCCGGAGATCCTTGACGTGCCCGCCGTCATTGGCAT
Source organism: Microterricola sp. (assembly GCA_040511515.1). Classification (GTDB taxonomy): domain Bacteria; phylum Actinomycetota; class Actinomycetes; order Actinomycetales; family Microbacteriaceae; genus Microterricola. Next base: position 752 of record JBEVGZ010000172.1, on the reverse strand, counting down.
CGCAGAGGCCGACGCGCGCACCCAGCTCGCACGGTTCGCCGTTGCAGAGGCCGCCGACGTTCAGTTCACGGGTGACCAGCCGCAGGGCGCCGTCATCGCCCTCATCGACGCCGATGGCAACCCGGTCGGCCCCACCGCCCCAGAGGGCGCGGCCATGACGCTCGTCGTCTCGGCTGGCACGATCCCGGACGTCGCCGGACTCTCCGTCGACGAGGCAACGGCCGCGCTCGACGCCGTGGACCTGGATGCCATCACGACGGACCCGGTCTTCGACTCGAACGTGCCGGACGGCGCGGTGATCTCGGCTTCCCCTCAGGAGGAGGGCCCCGTCCGCCCCGGCTCAGCGATCGTGCTGACCATCTCCAAGGGCCCAGACCTGGTGGCCATCCCCGATGTCGTCGGCATGGGCATGCAGGAGGCGATCGACACGCTGAAGGCCGCAGAGTTCGAGGTGAGCTACAACTTCCCCGAGCCGCTGTTCCCCTTCGCCAAGGTCGTCGAGATCGACCCCGTCGCCGGCACGCAGGCCGAGCGCCACTCCACGGTCCACATCACCGCCCAAGTAACCCTCTAGCTGGCTTCCCGAGCGATCACCTACCGCTAGTTGAGTTCACCCGGTGCACGGGAAACTGGCACAGGGCGGCCGGGGGTCTGCGGGGTGTCGAGTTATGACGTCTTCGTCCGGGCCCCACATGCCAAATAACGCAACCCTGCGTCGTATCCGGGGCCCGGTCGAAGACGTCATAGTTTGA
>JBEVGZ010000171.1:0-2684 GCA_040511515.1 Microterricola sp. | reverse complement strand
TCGAGCGCGCGATCGCGACACCGTAGCGGTGCACATGCGCGACGGGCCCACTGAACACGCTGGTCAGGAAGGTGCCGAGCGCGGCGGCGGCCGTGAGGATTCCGACCGTGATCGCCCCGCCGCCGACGGCCAGAGCCGCGACGGCGGGCAACAGAGCGAACGGGCGGCCGAAGGTCATCGCGACGATGTCGACGAGGAAGCTCGTGCGGATGTTGGGCGCCTGGCGGAGGAAGGCCAGCCCGTCGCGGAGCGACTGCAGGCCGGCCGGCGGAGCCGCGCCGTCCGGCTTGAGCGCCGGGAGCGTGACGATGCCGAGGAAGCCGGCTGTGAACAGCACCGCGTCGACGGCGAAGGTGATCGAGAAGCCGGCGGTCGCGACCAGCACGCCGGCCAGCGCCGGGCCCAACGTCAGCTGCACACCCATGCTGATGCCGCTGAGCGCCGCGGCGCGCGAGATGAGGTGCTGGGGGAGGATGCGCGGTGTGATGGCCGCGCGCGTCGCACCGCTGATCGTTGCGGCGACGGTTGCCAGGGTCGTCACGACGTAGAACGGCCAGACCGGGATCGCATGCGCTGAGCCGCGGGTCGCGGCATCCGCCATCGACAGGGCGACGAGGCCCAGCGTGGCGGACCACGCCACCAGCGAGCTCACGATCAGCACCCTGCGCCGGTCGAATGCATCGGCGAGGACGCCGCCCCAGAGCCCCGCGATGATCATCGGGAGCAGGGCGATGCCGCCGACGAGGCCGACGGCCAGCGTCGAGCCGGTCATGTCGAAGATCTGCAGACCGACGGCCACGATGGTGAGCTGGGCGCCGATGCCCGAGATCGCGCCGCCGATCCAGAGTCGGCCGAATGCCGGTTCACGCAGCGGGGAGAGATCGACGAATCGGCGGCGGGGAGGAGCTTGAGTCACCCGGAGAACGATACCGGCCCGGTGAGACGCAGCGGCGCAGATTGCGGTTTGCGTGTGTTTCCGGCCTCAGATGGGCGGTTTGCGTTGCGTTCACGTAAAAACTCGAACGAATCCGCAGATTGCTCATTGTCAGGAAGTTCGCAGGGTGCTAACTTCACAGCACAGTTCATGGGGGCTCTACGAAGGAGTGCAAGATGGCGGATACCGAAGCGGCAGTGCAGCAGGCGCCGAAGCCGGAGCATCGTCACGAATTGCAGGCAGACGGTGTGACCGCTGCAGGCTCGATCGTGATGGCCGTCGCGGGCAGCGCTCCGGCCTATTCGATCGCCGCGACGACGGCGACGCTCGTCGCCGTGGCCGGCGTCGCCAGCCCTGCCGCGCTGCTCTGGTGCGCCCTGCCGATGCTCGGCATCGCGTGGGCCTTCGCCTACCTCGGCCGGGCCGACGTGAACGCGGGGGCGGCCTACTCGTGGGTCGGTCGCGCGCTCCACCCCATCCTCGGATTCCTCTCCGGCTGGGCACTGGTCATCTCGGCGACGATCTTCATGGTCGCCGGCGCTCTCCCTGCCGGCGTGATGACGGTGGCTCTGTTCAGCCCGGAGAACTCGGACAACGTGCCGCTGGTCACCGCGATCGGCGCCGTCTGGTTCCTGATCATGGCCGCCTGTGTTCTGCTCGGCGTGCGCATCACCGCGCGGGCCCAGTGGATCATGACGACGATCGAGGTCGGCATCCTGATCGTCTTCGCAATCGTGGCGATCGTGGTCGCCGCCACCGGCGAGCACGCCGGACCGTCGTTCTCCTGGGACTGGTTCGGCTTCGGCCACTTCACCGGCACCGGCGCGTTCGTTGCGGCTGCACTCATCGCGGCGTTCTACTACTGGGGCTGGGATGTCGCATCCAACCTCAGCGAGGAGACCAAGAATGGCCGCAAGGCGTCCGGCATCGGCGGCATCGTCGGCGTCGTCATCGTCTTCCTGCTGTTCGAGATCTTCACCATCGCGACCCTCGTGATCCTGCCTGCCGCAACCATCGAAGAGAACAGCGGCAACGTGCTCGGCGTTCTGGGTGACGCGATCTGGCCGGGGCTCGGCGGCAAGATCCTGATCGTCGCCGTGATGCTCTCGACCATCGCGACCCTCGAGACGACGCTCATCCAGGTGACCCGCACCCTGTTCGCCATGGGCAGGGACAACACGATCCCGGCGGCGTTCGGGCACTCCCACCCGAAGTGGCGCACCCCGGCGTTCGCGACGCTGGTCGTCGCCGGCGTCTCGCTCGTGCTGTTCATCGGCTCCAACTTCCTCGGCAGCGTCGGCGAGATCCTCGAGAACGCCATCAGCTCGATCGGTCTGCAGATCGCGTTCTACTACGCACTCGCCGGCATCGCCGTCGTCGTCGCGTACCGCAGGGTCATCTTCACCTCCGTGAAGAACTTCCTCTTCATCGGACTGTGGCCGGCACTCGGTGCGCTCTTCATGCTCTGGATCTTCTTCGTCTCGATCCCGTCGCTCGACACCATCGTCATCGTCATCGGACTGGGCACCCTCGCCCTCGGAATCGTGCCGATCATCGTGTACTGGAAGAAGGGCGCGGCCTACTTCAGCAGGCGCCCGCTCGAACTGCCGAGCGAGCTGGACGCGACCGCCCCGGAGAACATCGACACCAGAGGGCCGCGCTAGCACGCACCGGCCGCGCTCCACGCGTGTGGCGGCCCGCGAAAAGTGCATGGGCCCGGTGAAAACACCGGGCCCATGCACTTTAAGCG
>JBEVGZ010000170.1:0-3934 GCA_040511515.1 Microterricola sp. | reverse complement strand
GCCGCGACGAAGGAGCAGCGACGCCCGCGAAGCCCTGAGCAGACCCGGCGAAACTGTTGCTCCGACGTCTCGAGCGACGCGATCACGACAACGCTCAGGGCTTCGGTCGCTGGCGCTCCCTCAAGCCAGCGTGGGCAGGCACCCCGCATTCCCCGCTCAGAGCTTCGGGGCGGCCGCGTTCCTCGGCTGCTCCCTCGAGCCGGCGTGAGAGTGCACGTCGGCTCGTTCCGCACGCCGTTCTCTCCGCACGATGGCTCGAGCGAGCGGCGCCGCGACGAAGGAGCAGCGACGCACGCGAAGCCCTGAGCGGATCCACTGAAACGGGAGCACAATATCCACGCTGTTTGTGCAGGCCGCCCGCGGCCGCATCGAGACCCGTCGAGCCGGCGTGGGCTATGCGTTGCGCTGAGCGATGGCGGCCTGGAGCACGGCGACGGCGGTCTCGGCGTCATCGACGGGCACGACGAGAGTGCGCCCAGAACTCCGGGTCACCTCGATCGCCGGACCGGCCTGCAGGATGATGCCCGTCCGGCCGCCGGCCCAGCGCCATCCCCAGCCGCCGAAGTCGCCGATGGGGTTGACGTCGATCAGACGCACACCGGTCACCTCGTCGATGGCGACGCGAATGGCCGGCCACCCTGCGATCGAGACGACGGATACGCCATGACCGCCGACGCTCACCCGCCAGCGAAGTGTCGTCACGGCGGCGCCCAGCAGCACGAGCGTCACGGCGATGACGAGCACAGCGATCTCTGATCCCGCGAAAGCCGCGACCAGCGCAGAGACGATGAGGAGGCCGACTGCCGCCCCAATCAGCGAGAGGCCGAGCGGTCTCATCGATACAACGCCCGTCCAGAACAGGCGCTCGGTGGCGGAGACCTCGAGGGTCTCGACGGGCAGCGCCTCCGGCCCGGAACGGTCGGCCCGAGGAAGCAGCAGCCAGACCACTGCGGCGAGCGCGACCCCGAGAACACCGCCACTGACGATCCACATCCATGGATCCGGTGCGTCTGCCGCCGAGTCCAATCCACGCTGCCCGGCCACCGAACCGCCGATGCCGACCGTGAGGAAGAGCGCCAAGCCGGAGCCCATCGCTGCGATGAGCTTCTGATTCACGCTCGGCAGCCCGCTGGGCATTGCCTCGCGCAGCGCGCCGAAGTACACGAACACCGAGAACAGCACCGTGATGCCGAGTGGCAGAACGGCCAGCAGCCATGGGCTTCCAGTGCCGTCCACCCCGCCAGCGCTCCAGTGGGTCGCCGCCGGGCTCGGCAGCTCCGGAATCCAGCTGATCATGAGAAGCGCGCCCGCCGCGGCGAGCACGATCGGCAGGACAATGCCGAGCAGCACAACGCGTGAGCGCGTCACTCGGGCCTGCTCGGCGCTGGCTACGTCGAAGGATGGGGTGGACGTGTTGCTCACTTGTAGGCCTCTCGGATGAGCGAGAGCAGAGCGCTCTCGGAAACGTTGCGGAGCTTCGCCTCATCGACCAGGTCGTGAATGGCTCCAGCGAGCGCGGCGTGCTGGCCGATGCGGCCGGCGACGATCGCCCCGCGGCCTGGGCGCATATCGAGCAGGCCCTCCTCGCGGAGGATCTGGTACGCCCGCAACACCGTGTGCACGTTGATGTCGAGCGCCTCCGCGAGCTGCCGAGCCGGCAGCAATCGCTCGCCGACACCGAGTCGTCCGTCGATGATCGAGGCGCGGATGCTCGTCGCCAACTGCTCAAAGAGCGGCATGGAGAGAGTGGGGTCGATGCGAATCAGCACGATGCGATTCTATTGTTATAGCTGAACTATAACAAGTTGGGGCCCGGCGCCCGATTCCGGTGCCATGATGGGCATTGGTGCGCGAGAACACCCCGCCGCCGAGCCTCTCTTCCTCTCTCCCCCAGCAAGGATTCCTGCATGCCCGCGTCCCCCACCACGGCCTCAACGCTGCGCCGTTCGCTGCTGCCCCTCGCGGCATCCGCTGTTCTGCTCCTCACCGCCTGCACCGCGTCGGGCGGCGATGCCCAGAGCACGGCCGGCGGCGAACCCGTCGAGGGCGGCACGCTCGTTTACGCCAGCGGAGATGCCGAGCCGGACTGCCTCGACCCGCACGTCGGCGGCAACTACCCGCAGGCGCTGATCGCCGGCCAGTACCTCGAATCCCTCGTCTCGATCGACGAGAACGGGGAGATCATCCCGTGGCTCGCCAGCGACTGGACGAACTCAGAGGACGGCCTGAGCTGGGAGTTCACTCTGCAGGATGACGTGAACTTCAGCGATGGCAGCCCGCTCACCGCCGCCGACGTGAAGGCGACCGTCGAGCACATCCAGGATCCGGCCACCGGCTCATCCACCGGCTACCTCGCCCTCGGCAAGGTGACCGGCGTCGAGGCCGTCAGCGACACCGTCGCCCGCTTCACCCTGAGCGCACCGGACAGCGCACTGCTTGAGTCGCTGAGCATGCCGTGGCTCGCCATCGAATCGGCGGCCGGAATCGCCCGCGGCATCGATGAGAACTGCCTCGCACCGATCGGCACCGGACCGTTCGTCGTCGACGAGTGGGTCAAGCAGGACAGCGTCTCGCTCGTGCGCAACGAGGAGTACAACTCGCCGCCGGCCGACGCCGCACACAGCGGCCCTGCACACCTCGAGGCGATCGACTGGCGTTTCCTGCCGGACTCCGCCTCACGCTACGCCGCGCTGCAGGCCGGCCAGGTCGACGTGATCGACAACGCACAGCCGGACACGCTCGCCGCGGCATCCGACGCAGGAACCTTCACCGAGATCGATGCACCCCGCCCCGGCGCCTCCAACCGGCTGGAGCTGAACTCGGGCAAGGCGCCGTTCAATGACCCGCTCGTGCGTGAGGCATTCATCCGCGCCGTCGACGTCAACGACGGCATCGACGCCCTGTTCTTCGGCACGGCGGAGCGCTCGTACTCCGCCCTCTCGAGCGTCGAACCGCTCGGCTACTCGGACGAGGCGCTCTTCAACCACGACCTCGAGGCCGCCGAGGCGCTCCTCGACCAGGCCGGGTGGACGGAGAAGGATGCCGATGGCTACCGCGTCAAGAACGGCGAACGTCTCTCCCTCGCATTCCCGGTGAGCACGAACCAGTCGATCCCGGCCGAGCAGTCGCTGTTCGAGCAGGTGCAGGCGACCGCCGCAGAGGCCGGCTTCGAGGTCACCATCTCGCCGCTCGACCTCTCCAGCTGGTACGGCGCCCTGTTCAGCAACGACTACGACGTCGTCAGCGCGCCGTACACCAAGGTCGGCCCCGACGTGCTGCGGATCCTCTACCACTCCGCCAGCATCACGCCGGCGCCGAGCGGCTACTTCGCCAACCTCGCCCAGCTGAACGACCCGGAACTCGACGCACTGCTCAGCCAGGCGTCCTCCAGCCTCGACGCCGACGAGCGCGCCGCCCTCTACGCTGAGGCGCAGGAACGAATCCTCGGCAGCTTCACCGTTCTGCCGCTCTACGACCAGCAGAACCACTTCCTGCTGGGGAAGCAGGTGCAGGGTGCCAGGGCGATCAACACAGTGTCGACGCCGAACTTCTATGACGCCTGGCTCAACGAATAGGGTTCTCCTCCGGCTCGCCGGCGCCGTCTTCGTGCTCTGGGCGGTCGCAACGCTGACCTTCTTCGCGATGCGGCTGATCCCGGGTGACCCGGCGCTGGCGATCCTCGGCGGCCCCGGCTCGCAGGCCTCCCCGGAGGCGTTGGAGCAGGCCAGGCGCGAGAACGGCCTCGATCAACCGCTCCTCGTGCAGTACGCGGCCATGCTCGGTCGTCTGCTCAGCGGCGATCTCGGCACCTCATACGCACTCAAGGTCCCTGTCGCCGATCTGCTCGCCGCGCAGCTGCCCGGCACGCTGCTGCTCGCGGTGTGCTCGCTGCTGGTGGCGTGGGTGATCGCCATCGCCCTCGCGCTGTTCTCGA
>JBEVGZ010000169.1:0-5840 GCA_040511515.1 Microterricola sp. | reverse complement strand
CCGGGCATCGCCCAGGTGTTCCCCTTCGAGAACCGCGGTGAGGCCATCGGCGTCACCCTCGGTCACCCGCACGGCCAGATCTACTCCTACCCGTACATCACGCCGCGCACGCAGCGCCTGCTCGAGTCGGTCGAGCGCTACGAACCGGGCACCGACGGCACCGGCCTCTTCGGCGACATCCTCGCCTTCGAGCAGGCAGGAGAGCGCGTGTTGTTGCAGGGCGAGCACTGGACGGCCTTCGTGCCGTTCGCAGCCCGCTGGCCCGTCGAGGTGCACATGTTGCCGCACCGCCACGTGCCCGACTTCGCCGAGACGACGCTCGCCGAACGCGACGAACTGGCCGTGCTCTACCTGCGGCTGCTGCGCGGCATCGACGCGCTCTACGAGACGCCGACGCCCTACATCGCCGCCTGGCACCAGGCGCCCGTCGAGCGCGGTCGCGACGACATCCGCCTGATGCTCCAGCTCACCAGCCCACGCCGCGCCGCCGACAAGCTCAAATTCTTGGCCGGTTCCGAGGCTGCCATGGGAGCCTGGATCGGCGACGTCGCCCCCGAGGTCGCCGCCGCCAACATCCGCGAGGCGATTGCCAGGGCGGATGCCGCAACCCCTGTCCTCTCCGCACCGACCGCAGCCAGCACCGAAGGATCCCCAGCATGACCGCATCGCGCCCATCCGTCACCGCCGACACGATCCGCGCCGAGTTCGCCGCCCGCTTCGGCCGCGAGCCGCGCGGGCTCTGGTCGGCGCCCGGCCGCGTCAACCTCATCGGCGAGCACACCGACTACAACGACGGCTACGTCTTCCCCTTCGCGATCAACCGCCGCACGCTCATCGGGCTGACCCTGCGCGATGACAACGTGTTGCGCGTCGCCTCGGCGCACGCACCGGAGGCGGTGGAGATCAGCCTCGACGACCTCTCCCCGGAGAACCTCACCGGTTGGTCGGCGTACCCGCTCGGCGTCGCCTGGGCGCTCGGCCAGTTCGGTGCCCGCCTCGGCTCGCTGCCCGGAGCCGACATCTACATCGACTCCGAGGTGCCGATCGGCGCCGGCCTGTCGTCATCCGCCGCGATCGAATGCGCGATCGCCGTCGCGCTGAACGACGTCTGGCACCTCGACCTCGACCGCCGCACGCTCGCCAAGGTCGGCCAGCTGGCCGAGAACCGCGCGGTCGGCGCTCCGACCGGCATCATGGACCAGTCCGCCTCGCTGCTCGGCGAGGCCGACGCGGGTGTGTTCCTCGACTGCCGCACCCTCGACGCCGACGTGATCCCGCTCGGTTTCGACGCCGCCGGGCTCGAACTCCTCATCATCGACACCAGGGTCAGCCACTCGCACGCGACCGGAGGCTATGCCGCGCGGCGCGCCTCCTGCGAGGCCGGCGCGGCCGCCATGGGTGTCCCCGCCCTCCGCGACCTGCACGAGCGCGACCTCGCGAAGGCCGCAGAGCTCCTCGACGACGAGACCTTCCGCCGCGTTCGCCACGTCGTCACCGAGAACCAGCGGGTGCTCGACACCGTGCGCACCCTGCGCGAGCACGGGCCGCGCGCCATCGGCGCCCTGCTCGACGCCTCGCACATCTCGATGCGCGACGACTTCGAGATCAGCTGCGCCGAGCTCGACCTCGCCGTCGAGACGGCCAAGGCTGCCGGCGCCATCGGTGCGCGCATGACCGGTGGCGGCTTCGGCGGTGCCGCGATCGCGCTGGTCCCGCACGAGCTGGTCGCGCCGATCTCGGCCGCCGTCGAGCAGGCCTTCGCGGATGCCGGCTACACCACGCCGACGCTGTTCACCGTGCGCGCGGCCGCCGGCGCCACCCGCGAGCTCTAACCGCTCCGCCTGTTCGCTGTGGTCGCGACCGGCGACCGGTGCGAAAACAGGCGGATGTCGCTCCGTGCGCGCGAAAACAGGCACACCCGGTCCGGCAACCCCCGGGCTGCCTGTCTTCGCCGCAGGAGACACACGGGCGCGGGGAACAAATGACGCCGGTGCGTGACTCAGGAGGCGAGTCACGCACCGGCGTTGTTTTCACAGACACAAGCGAGCAGTAGGAGTACAAAGGCCATCCCCCGCCTGCGCTGTGAAGCTCTGGGGGCGCTAGTCCTTCAGGTGGTAGCGGAGGCTCGCCAGCTCGGCGAGCAGGGCAGCGGGGACCTTGCCGTTGAACTGGTCGAAGTACTCCTCGGTGAGGTCGCACTCCGCACGCCAGGACGCCTTGTCCACCGCGAACAGCTGCGTCGCGGCATCCGGTGCCAGCTCGAGGCCGTCGAGGTTGAGCTCGCCCTCGGCGGGCACAACACCGACCGCCGTGTTCTCACCGGCGACGGTGCCCTCGATGCGGCCGACGATCCACTCGAGCACGCGGGAGTTCTCGCCGAAGCCCGGCCACAGGAAGCTGCCGTCAGCCCCCTTGCGGAACCAGTTGACCTGGAAGATCTGGGGCGCCTTGGTGCCGAGCGTTCGGCCCATCTTCACCCAGTGCGCCCAGTAGTCGGCCATGTTGTAGCCGCAGAACGGGAGCATCGCGAACGGGTCGCGGCGCAGTTCGCCGACGGTTCCTTCAGCCGCGGCCGTCTTCTCCGAGCTGATCGTCGCACCCATGAAGACGCCGTGCTTCCAGCTGCGGGCCTGGGCAACGAGCGGCACGTTGGTTGCACGCCGTCCGCCGAAGAGGATCGCGTCGATCGGCACGCCGTCGGTGCTCTCCCAGTCGTCGGCGATCGACGGGCACTGCGCGGCCGAGACCGTGAAGCGCGAGTTCGGGTGCGCGGCCGGGCGGCCGGAATCCGGCGTCCAGTCCTTGCCCTGCCAGTCGATCAGGTGTGCGGGCGGGGTGTCGGTCAGACCCTCCCACCAGACGTCGCCGTCGTCGCGGAGTGCGACGTTGGTGAAGATCGTGTTGCCCCACAGGGTGTCGACCGCGGTCTGGTTGGTGCTCAGACCGGTGCCGGGGGCGACGCCGAAGAAGCCGGCCTCCGGGTTGATCGCCCAGAGGCGCCCGTCGCTGCCAGGACGCAGCCAGGCGATGTCGTCACCGATGGTCTCGACCTTCCAGCCGGGAATGGTCGGGCGCAGCATGGCCAGGTTCGTCTTGCCGCAGGCGGAGGGGAATGCGGCGGCCACGTGGTAGCTCTTGCCCTCCGGCGACGTGATCTTGATCAGCAGCATGTGCTCGGCGAGCCAGCCCTCGTCCCGTGCCATCACCGAGGCGATGCGGAGCGCGAAGCACTTCTTGGCCAGCAGCGCGTTTCCGCCGTAGCCGGAGCCGTAGGACCACACCTCGCGGCTGTCCGGGAACTGCACGATGTACTTGGTGTCGTTGCACGGCCAGTCGAGGTCCTCGCGCGGGAAGCCGTCGGCATCCACCAGTTCGTAGCCGACCGAGTGCACGGTGCGCACCCACGCGTCGCCGTCTTCGATCATGCGGTACACCCGGTCACCCATGCGGGTCATGATGCCCATGTTGAGGACGACGTAGGGCGAGTCCGTGATCTCGACACCGAGCTGCGAGATGGGGCCGCCGAGCGGGCCCATCGAGAACGGCACGACGTACATCGTGCGGCCGCGCATGCTGCCGGTGAAGACCTCGCGCAGCTCTGCGCGCATCTGCTTGGGGTCGCGCCAGTTGTTGGTCGGGCCCGCATCCTCCTCGTAGGTCGAGCAGATGAAGGTGCGGTCCTCGACGCGGGCGACGTCCTTCGGGTCGGTGCGCGCGAGGTAACTGTTGGGGCGCCATTCCGGGTTCAGCCGGATGAGCTTGCCCTCGGTGACGAGCAGCTTGGTGAGGTGGTCTGCCTCGGCGATCGAGCCGTCACACCAGACGATGTCGGCCGGCTGCGTGATCGCGGCAATCTCTTTGACCCAGGCGCGCAGGGCCGGGTCGGTGGTTCCTCGGTTGGCGGGGGCTGCCGAGGAGCCCGTTCCCACTGAGATCTCTGAGATTGTCATCTCTGTTGCCTTTCTGCTCTTCGTCGTGCAGTTCGTATGTGCGGTGGCGAATCACCCTGAATCCGGATGCCGGTGGCACCCGTTCTGCGTGAATCCCGACCTTCCATTCCAGAATGCGCCTGTTTTCTGTCCAGAACCACGAAAAGTGGTCTTAAGAATCACGATTCTTTCCGTATTCTTAAGCCATGAAGCAACGCAGCTCCGATCTTGAAACGCTCGGCCACCGCATCCGGCACTTCCGCGGCCAGCGCGGCCTCACCCTGGACCAGCTGGGCGAGCGACTCGGACTGGCCGGCAGCCAGCTCTCGCTGATCGAGAACGGCAAGCGCGAAGCCCGCGTCGGAACGCTCCAGGCCATTGCCGGCGCGCTCGACATCGAGCTCAGCACTCTGCTCTCCGGCGAGGCCCCCAACGAGCGGGCCGCGCTGGAGATCGAGCTGGGCAGGGCGCAGAAGAGCCCGCTCTACGCGGCGCTCGGCTTGCCCCAGGTCAAGCCGACACGGGGCATGAACACCGAGGCCCTCGCCGCGATCGTCGGACTCCACCGGGAGCTCGCCCGCAGGGCATCCGAGGCCATCGCCACTCCGGAGGAGGCCCGCCGGGCCAACACGGAGCTCCGTGAGCGCATGCGGGAACGCGACAACTACATGCCGGAGATCGAGGCGTTGGCCGAGGAACGGGTGCGGGCGTCCGGCCACACCTCCGGCGCCCTGACGCACCGCGAGGTGAGCGTGATGGCCGAGCAGCTCGGATTCACGCTGATCTATGTGAACGATCTGCCGAGCTCGACCCGCTCGCTCACCGACCTCGCCAACGGGCGCATCTACCTGCCTCCCGCCTCGATCCCCGGCGGCCACGGACTGCGCTCGATGGCGCTGCAAGCCATGGCGCACCGGCTGCTCGGCCACCAACGGCCGGCCAGCTACGCCGAGTTCCTCTGGCAGCGGCTCGAGATCAACTACTACGCGGCGTGCTGCCTGATGCCACGCGAGGCATCCGTGGCCTTCCTGCAGACGGCCAAGAAGGAGAAGCGCCTCGCGATCGAGGACTTCCGGGATGCATTCGGCGTCACGCACGAGGCCGCGGCGCTCCGTTTCACGAACCTCGCAACGGCCCACCTCGACATGAAGCTGCACTTCCTCCGCGTGAGCGGCGACGGTGCGCTGCAGAAGGGCTACGAGAACGACGACCTGCCGCTGCCGACCGACGTGACCGGATCGATCGAGGGGCAGTTCGTCTGCAAGCAGTGGAGCGCGCGCAACGCCTTCACGCACACCAATCGCACGACCGAGTTCTACCAGTACACCGACACCCCCGCCGGCACCTTCTGGTGCGCGACGCAGACCGGCAGCTCGCAGTCGGGAACCGGGCGCTCCGGCGAGTTCTCGATCAGCGTCGGCGTGCCGTTCGCGGAGGCGAAGTGGTTCCGCGGCCGGGAAACGTCGAACCGGGTCGAGTCGCGCTGCCCGGACGAGTCGTGCTGCCGGCGCCCACCGGCCGAGCTCGCCGCCCGCTGGAGCGGGCAGGCCTGGCCGAGCGCGCGCCTGCACGCCCATGTGCTCTCGCCGCTGCCCTCCGGCACCTTCCCCGGCGTCGATGACGCCGAGGTGTACGAGTTCCTGGAGAGCCACCAACGCGAGGCCTGACCCGCGGCCACACTACACCGCATCGCACCCGCGTAATCCGCGGCATCCGCTCGCCACATAGTGTCCAGGATCGGTGTTTTCTCGACAGTTCTTGGCGAGCGGACGCCTCGTCGACGCGGCTGCCGTCACGGGAATCTCCGCATCGACCGCACGCTCGCGCTACGCCCGTGCGCGCGAGCTCCTGCGATCCGAACTCGGTACAACGGGCATCGACGTTGTCGCTGTCGCGTCGGTGTCCCGCCAA
>JBEVGZ010000168.1:0-25929 GCA_040511515.1 Microterricola sp. | reverse complement strand
CGGCGCCGCGACGATCTTCCTGTGCACCAATCCGCCGTACACACGGTGGCCGACGGAGTGGCCGCCCGTGTTCGCGGCGGCGATCGAGGCGGCCGGGCGGAGCGGGGCCGCGCTCGTGATGATGGGCAACCTCTACGGCTATGGCGCGCCACACGGCCCGATGACGGAGCACTCCCCCGAGCTCAGCACGGAGACCAAGGGGCGCGTGCGCCTGGCGGGTTGGCACGCCGCCCTCGCCGCACACGAGCGTGGCGACATCCGCGCCGTCGAGGTTCGTGCGAGCGACTATTTCGGTCAGGGCGCGACGGGCACGGCACACCTCGGCGAGGCGTTCTTCCACGCAGCGCTGCGCTCGAAGAAGGCGATGGTCGTCGGTGATCCCGCCCTGCCGCACAGCTGGAGCTACCTGCCCGACATTGCCGCGACGCTCGCCGCAGCCGCCGATTCCGACGAGTGGGGGCGTGTCTGGCACGTGCCGAGCGGCGAGGCGCTCCCCCGCACGGTCATCATGGATCAGCTGAACACCCACTTCGGCAGCAGCGGGCGCGTTGCCGGCTACCCGCAGTGGCTGCTCAGGGGCCTCGCGATGGTGAACCCGTTGATGCGTGAGGTTGAGGCATCCAGCTACCAGTTCCGGATGCCGTTCGTCATCGACTCCGCCGAGACGGAACGCCTTCTCGGGGTGCGCGCGACCCCGTGGCTGGAAGCGCTGACAACGACAGCCGACTCCTACCGCTGAGGCGCGATCAGCGCGCTCAGCTCAGCGCGCCGCGATCAGCTTGTCTGCGGCAGCGCGGGCCCACAGCTCGGCCGCGGCCAGCGCCTCCCGGCTGAGCTCTCCCGCCGCCTCGTGGCTGTCGACGACCATGCGCACCGTCTCGACGATGTCGGTGAACCGGATGGCGCCGGCGTGGAAGGCCTGCACGGCCTGCTCGTTCGCCGCATTGAAGACGGCCGGGTAGCTGGAGCCGGCCCGTCCGACCTGTTTGGCGAGTGCGACGGCCGGGAACACGGCATCGTCGAGCGGTTCGAACGTCCAGCTCTGCGCGGTCGTCCAGTCGATGGGTCGGCCGACGCCGCCGACGCGGTTCGGCCAGTCCAGCCCGAGCGAGATCGGCAACTTCATGTCCGGCGGCGAGGCCTGGGCGATCGTCGAGCCGTCGATGAACTCGACCATGGAGTGCACGATCGACTGCGGGTGCACGACAACGTCGATCCGCTCGTAGGGCACGTCGAAGAGCAGATGAGCCTCGATGACCTCGAGCCCCTTGTTCACGAGGGTGGCCGAGTTGGTCGTGACGACGAGCCCCATGTCCCACGTCGGGTGGGCGAGCGCCTCGGCCGGGGTGACGCCGGCGAGAGATTCGGCGCTACGCCCGCGGAAGGGGCCACCGGATGCCGTGACGACGAGCCGGCGCACCTCGGAGGCCCGGCCGGCCAGGAGCGCCTGCGCCAGAGCGGAGTGCTCGGAGTCGACCGGCACGATCTGCCCAGGCGCAGCGATCCCCGTGACCAGCTCCCCGCCGACGATCAGCGACTCCTTGTTGGCCAGGGCCAGGGTGCGGCCCGTCTCCAGGGTGGCAAGCGTCGGCCCGAGGCCGACGGAGCCGGTGATGCCGTTCAGCACGACATCGGCGTCGACGCTGCGCACGAGGGCCTCGGCATCCACAGCGCCGAGCGCCGTGTCGTCGACGAAGAACTCGGCGGCCTGGGCCGCGAGCATGTCGGCGTTGCTGCCGGCCGCGAGGCCGACCACCTCGAAACGCTCGGGGTTTGCCCGAATGACGTCGAGTGCCTGCGTTCCGATGGAACCTGTCGAACCGAGAATGATCACCTTGCGCACGCCATCAGCCTACGGCGAGCAGGGGCTGAGGGCACCCCGCGGCGACGGAGTTGCGGCCAGGCGTTGGCGGCGACACCGTGGGCGGCGGCCGCCGTGGCGAGTGGACACTGTGCACATCCGACAAGACAAATGCCGTCATTGGCATATGAATGCGCGTACTGTCGTCGAGTGACCGAAGCAGCTGAACCCGCCCCCGCGACCGACGATGACGTCGCAGAAGACGCCGTCGTCTCCACCAAATCACCGGGTCTGGTCTACCTCGTCGGCCGTGGACTCATCGGAGTGGTCGCCAAGACCATCTTCCGCCCCACCATCACCGGGCGCGAGAATGTGCCGAAGACCGGCCCCGTCATCCTCGCCAGCAATCACCTCTCGTTCATCGACAGCATCGTCATCCCGATCTCCGCGCCGCGCCGCGTGCAGTTCCTCGCCAAGTCGCACTACTTCACCGGCACCGGCTTCAAGGGATGGGTCTCTCGCACCTTCTTCACCTCCATCGGCGCCGTGAGCGTCGAACGTGGCGTCGGCCAGGCCGCGCAGGCGGCGCTCGACCAGGGCAAGCAGATCCTCGAGGGCGGCAACGCCTTCGCCCTGTACCCGGAGGGCACGCGCTCGATCGACGGCCGCCTCTACCGCGGCCGCACCGGGATCGCCTGGCTCGCCCTCACGACCGGTGCCACCGTCGTGCCGGTCGGTCTCATCGGCACGCAGGAGATCCTGCCGATCGGCGCCAAGCTGCCGCGGGTGCGCAAGGTCACCGTCAAGTTCGGCGAGCCACTCGACCTCGCACACTACGGAGCAGCCAGCTCCGGCAAGGCCAGGCGTCAGGCGACCGACGAGATCATGGCCGCCATCCACGCGCTCACCGGCCAGGAGCTCGCCGGGCAGTACAACGAGGCGCCGCCGTCCGGAACGCTGCACAAGATCGCCGACAAGGTGTTCCCGAAGGAACGCCTGTAGCCGCCACTCCGTGCCCGAGCGGCAGTCAGCACTTTGTGAGGCCGAGCCGCTAGGGTCGAGCCTGATGACTTCTCGACGGCACCTCAGCCCCCGTCCCCAGCACGGTGCGAGCGCATCGCGCCCGACGCGGATGTCGCGGCTCGGCGTCGTGCTGCTGGCAGCGGTCACGGCCGTGTTGCTCAGCGCGACGGGCACGATCGCCGCCCAGGCCGGGCAGCCCACAGCGACCGCCTCGGCGAGCGCGCGCACGGCCGGAGACATCGTCGCGTCATCCGGGATCGCCGCACCGGGCATCGCAGGCGCCGAGGCCTTCGTTCCCCGGGTCTACGGCGAGTTCGACCCCGGACTCATCATCAGCGACGCGAACTTCTACGACAGCCTCTCGATGACCGAGTCCGAGATCCAGGACTTCCTCGAGCAGCAGAAGTGCACGCCCAAGGACGGCGTGACGTGCCTCGCCGACTTCCGGCAGAACACGACATCCCAGCCGGCAGAGGGCGGACAGCACTGTGCCGCGTACACGGGCGCCAGGTCCGAGCCGGCCAGCCGGATCCTGGCGAAGGTCGCAGCCGCCTGCGGCATCAGTCCCCGCACGCTGCTGGTGCTGCTGCAGAAGGAGCAGTCGCTGCTGACCCGGCCGAGCGCGTACGGCTATGAGCGCGCCATGGGCTATGCCTGCCCAGACACCGCCGACTGCGACGCGCAGTACTTCGGCTTCTTCAACCAGGTCTACAACGCGGCATGGCAGATGCGGCAGTACACCGAGGAGCCGGATCGGCAGTACAAGATCGGCGCCGTTCCCGTGCAGTATCACCCCAACGCCGCGTGCGGGGCATCGACGGTGCGCATTGAGAACCAGGCGACCGCGAACCTGTACAACTACACGCCGTATCAGCCCAATGCCGCCGCGACCGGCGACCTCGCCGGCGAGGGCGACGAGTGCTCGACGCACGGCAACCTGAACTTCTGGCTGCTCTACTCGAAGTGGTTCGGCGACCCGCAGACGGTGCCGTTCCCGGCGTTCTTCGGTGCGTGCACCAACCTCGTCGGCGGCCACGGCTGCGGCGTTCCGCGCTGGCCGCTGGCCGCGCTGCCCGCGCTCAGCTAGCTAGCCGAGCGACAGGCGGTGCGGATGTCGGGGCAGCCGAGGGACGAGGCCGCCCCCGAAGCCACGTCCACCGCGACACGGGTGGCGCGCTACGCGGCGACGGCCTCGGGTTCGTGGCCGACCGGGAAGTTGACGGAGTTGGCGATGAAGCAGAGGGCTGACGCCTCCGCGTGCAGCGAGTTCGCGAGCTCGATCTGAGCGGCATCCGCCACCGTCACCCGTGGCCGCAGCGTCGCCGCGGTGAAGCGACCGGCGCCGGAGGCCTCTGAGCGCATCGTGCCGACGGCGTCGTCGCTGTACTCGAGCACGACGACGCCGTGTCGAACGGCGACGTGCAGGTAGGAGAGCATGTGGCACTGGCTGAGGGCGGCCAGCAGCATCTCCTCCGGGTTCCACCGCTCGCGGTCGCCGTGGAAGGTGCGGTCGGCTGAGCCGGCGATCGGGTGTTTGCCCGCCGCGCTCACCTCGTGCTGGCGACCGTACTCACGGTAGGCGCTCGTGCCCGTTCCGCGGTTGCCCTGCCACTCGACACGCACCGCGTAGTTGTGTTCGTTCTGCACTGCTGCTCCTTCGTGCCCGCTGGGCCTCGCGATAAGCTGACACCATCATGACTGAGACTCTCACCTCTTCCGCGCCCGCGTCGACCAGCCCAGCATTCACGGTGCCGCAGGAGCGGAAAATCGTGACGAGCATCCCCGGCCCGCGCTCGATCGAGCTGCAGGAACGCCGCAACGCGGTCGTCTCCAGCGGCGTCGCGTCCGTGCTGCCCGTCTACATCGCCCGGGCGAACGGTGCGATCCTCGTCGACGTCGACGGCAATCAGTTCATCGACTTCGGTGCGGGGATCGGCGTCACCACGGTCGGCCACACGGAGGCGAACGTCGTCGCCGCGGCATCCGAACAGCTCGGTGATGTCATCCACACCCTGTTCACCGTCACTCCGTATGAGGAGTACGTCCGTGTGGCAGAGCTCCTCGCCGAGCACACGCCGGGCAGCTTCGCCAAGAAGAGCGTCCTCGTCAACTCTGGTGCAGAGGCTGTGGAGAACGGCGTCAAGATCGCCCGCAAGTACACCGGCCGCCGCGGCGTCGCCGTGCTCGACCACGCCTACCACGGCCGCACCAACCTGACCATGGCGATGAACTTCAAGGCCGCGCCGTACGCGACCGGCTTCGGCCCGCTGGCCGGCGACGTCTACCACGCGCCGAGCAGCTACCCCTATCAGGACGGCCTGAGCGGTGCGGATGCCGCGGCACGCACGATCGGCTACCTCGAGAAGATCATCGGCGCCTCAGAACTCGCCTGCCTCGTCGTCGAGCCGATCCAGGGCGAGGGCGGCTTCATGGTTCCCGCCGACGGCTACCTCAACCTCTTGCAGGACTGGTGCACGGCCAACGGCATCGTCTTCATTGCCGACGAGATCCAGAGCGGAATGGCCCGCACCGGCAAGTACTTCGCGAGCGAGCACTTCGGGCTCGAGCCCGACCTGATCCTGAGCGCCAAGGGCATCGCCGGCGGCCTGCCGCTCGCCGCCGTCACCGGCCGCGCCGAGATCATGGATGCCGCACAGCCGGGCGGCCTCGGTGGCACCTTCGGCGGCAACCCCGTCGCCTGCGCAGCGGCCGTCGCCGTGTTCGAGGCGATCGAGGCGAACGAGCTGCTCGCGGAGGGCGAGCGCATCGGGCGCACCCTCACCGCCGGGCTCGAGGTACTCAAGGCGAAGTACGACGTGATCGGAGAGATCCGCGGCCGTGGCGCCATGATCGCCATCGAACTCGTGCAGCCGGGCACCGGCGACAGCAGCAAGCTGGCCAACGCCGCTGCCGTCAGCCACATCGCGAGCTATGCCGCCCAGCGCGGCGTGCTGCTGCTGACGGCCGGCACCTACGGCAGCGTGCTCCGCTTCCTGCCGAGCCTCGCCGTCTCCGATGCGCTCATCGCCGACGCCCTCGCCGTGATCGACGACGCCCTCGCCGAGTTGGCCGCGTAGAGCGTGGGTACCTCAGCCACCGAGACCTTCTCGTTCGCGGATGCCGTCGAGTTCGCCGTCGTCGAACGCAGCGGCTTCGTCGAGTCCCGCCACGGCGGCTCGGCCGTCGTGCTCTCCCCCGACGGCACCGTGCTGCAGAGCCTCGGCAACCCGGCCGCGCCCGTGTTCCCGCGGTCGACGCTGAAGCCGTTCCAGGCGATCGCGTCGATGACGAGCGGGGTCACCCTGCGCGGCGAGGACGCGGCGATCGCGACCGCCAGCCACTCCGGCACCGCGCGGCACGTCGAGCTCGTCCGCGGCCTGCTGGCGCGCGCCGGCATCCCGGAGAGCGCCCTCGGCTGCCCGCCTGCTTACCCGCAGGATGCGGAGACACGCGACGCCGTCGTGCGCTCCGGCACGGGCAAGCAGCGCGTGTACATGACCTGTTCCGGCAAGCACGCCGCGATGCTGCTGGCCTGTGTCGCCAACGACTGGCCGCTTGAGAGCTACCTCGACCCCGAACACCCGCTGCAGAAGCGCGTGCTCGATGTGATCGAACGCTTCACCGGTGAGCGCCCCGTCGCCAGCGGAATCGATGGCTGCGGAACGCCGGTGCACGCGATCTCGCTGCTCGCCCTCGCCCGCGGCATGCACCGGGTCGGCACCTCCACCCCCGCCTCCCCGTTCGCCATCTTCCGCGAGGCGGGCGTGCTGGCGGAGGCCGTTCGCGAGAACGGCTGGGTCGTCGCCGGTCCGGGCCAGCCGGACACCGTCGCGATCGACCGGCTCGGCGTGTTCGCCAAGTTCGGCGCCGAGGGCATCATGGTCATGGTCGCACCGAACGGCACGACGGTCACCCTCAAGACCCTCGACGGCAGCCTCCGAGTCGGAACGATCGTCGCCCTGCGCCTGCTCGCGGATGCCGGCGCGCTCGAGCACCAGACGATCGACGCGATCGAGCCAGAGCTCGGCCTGCTGCTCTCCGGCGGCGACGGCATCGTGGGTCGCATCCGCGCGAGCGTCTAGCCCGGCGGAGGCGGGGCTGCGGCCTCGGAGTAGGCTCTCCCTCGACGCACAACGATGTGCTGAGAGGCAGGAGCGACATGAGAATCGCAGTCCCCCGCGAGGTCAAGAACAACGAGTTCCGGGTGGCGATCACCCCCACCTGCGTGCACGATCTGGTCAGCCACGGCCATGAGGTCTTCGTGCAGACGCAGGCCGGCGTCGGCTCGAACATCTCGGATGCCGCCTACGAGGCCGCCGGCGCCACGATTCTCGCCGATGCGGCGGAGACCTGGGCACGCGGAGAACTCGTGCTCAAGGTCAAGGAGCCCGTCGCCGGCGAGTACGGTTTCTTCCGGCCGGGGCTCGTGCTCTTCACCTATCTGCACCTGGCAGCAGAGGCGGCGCTCACGCATGCGCTGCTCGAGAGCGGGGTCACCGCCATCGCCTACGAGACCGTGCAACTGGCGAATCGGGCACTGCCGCTGCTGGCGCCGATGAGCGAGGTGGCCGGGCGTCTGGCACCCATCGTCGGGGCGAACGCCATGCTCAAGCCGAGCGGCGGACCGGGGCTGCTGATCTCCGGTGTCCCCGGAACGTACCCGGCGAGCGTCACCGTGCTCGGCGGCGGTGTCGCTGGCACGAGCGCGCTGCAGCTCGCGGTCGGGATGGGTGCGGACGTCACGGTGCTCGACACGAACCTGTTCCGGCTGCGCGAGCTCGACGCGCTCTACGGCGGCCGCATCCGGGCGATCGCCTCGAGCACGCTCGAGGTGGAGCGGGCCGTGATCGGCAGCGACCTCGTGATCGGTTCCGTGCTCGTGCCCGGCGCGAAGGCCCCGAAGCTCGTCAGCAACGAGCTCGTCTCACGCATGCGGCCCGGCAGCGTGCTCGTCGACATCGCGATCGACCAGGGCGGCTGCTTCGCGGACAGCCGCCCGACCACGCACGCAGACCCCACCTTCGCCGTGCACGGCTCGATCTTCTACTGCGTCGCGAACATGCCTGGCGCCGTTCCGACCACCTCCACCTACGCGCTCACGAACGCGACGCTGCCCTATGTGCGCGCGGTCGCCAACCACGGCTGGCGCGAGGCGATGCGGAACGATCCCACCCTGGCGCGCGGCCTCAACACCCATGAGGGATCCGTGATGAACGCACCCGTCGCCGCGGCCCATGCGCTCCTCGCCCGGGAGCTCGCCGACGTGCTCGGCTGAGTTGCACTGCCGGGCTGCGCTGCCGAGCTGCGCTGCGCTGCCAAGTAACGCTGCCAAGTAACGCTGCTGGCCACTCGGCTGGCCGCCTCGCGGCACCGAACGGCTGCGGCCGCACCCGGCGCGGTCACGCGAGGCGTGCGCGCCGGGCCCGGCCGTCGCGGTCGACGGCGATGACCCGAGCCTCGCCGTGGCCGTCGCGTGTGAGCAGCGGCGGCAGCTCGCGTTGCCGCGAGAGGGTGCGGTAGTCGGAGAGCATGCACTCGTGGAAGGCGATCGTTGCGTGCGGTCGGAGCTCGGCGAAGAGCCCCCAGCGGGCCTGCCAGGCGTCCGGGTCGCCGACGAGGACGAGCGGGCCGACCGGCAGCACCCCCGGCATCCGCTCGAAAGCGCCCAACTCCTGCACGGCATCGGGCCGGCCGGCGGATGCCGCCCGCTCCCTCGCGACGGCGAGCGCCCGTGACGGCATCGTCGAGACGATCAGCACGATGCCGTCGTCCAGTGGGAGCAGCGGTTCGGCCCTCGGCTGCCAGCGCGGCCGGCCACACGTGAGCGACGAATCCGGTGCCGCGGACTGCATCTCGAGCCCGAGCCACTCGCCGCGTCCGGCCGGGGCGGATGAGCGCCACCCGCCACTGCGACCGCCGGCACGGAGGTGCTCGCTCTTCTCGGCCTGGCGCAGCAGCAGTCTGACGCCGAAGAGCGCGCTCTGCGTCTGCACGGCGCCGCCCAGCAGGCTCGCGGCGACGGCGATGATCAGGCCATGCCGCGGGCCGTCGCGCAGCGCGATGCCGAGCAGCTCGCTCGCGGCGCCCTGGTAGTCGATCGGCCACCTGGCGAACACCGCATCCCAGTCGTCGAAGAGGATCACCCGTGGCTCGGACCGGCGATCAGCCCCGCTGCCGTCGAACGCATCTGCGGCAACCAGCTCGGCGGCCGCGGGATCGGCGGCCGCGACGAGGGCGTCCCAGTACGTCTCCGGCTCGCTGCTGCTGCAGAGCTGCACCGGTACGCCGGCCCCGCGTGCCTGTTCGGCGATCGTGGCCAGCACGCTGCTCCGGCCGCTGCGGGCCACGCCGAGCACGAGCAGCGGCCCCTGCTCCCTCGGCGCCCACACCGCCCTGCCCTGCCGCTGCTGTTCCGGGTCGTCGACGAGCCCCAGGGTGAACCGGGTCCCCTCGAACCGCGCTGTTCCTGTACCCACACCGGTGCTGTCGTCATCCTGCGCCGGGTTCAGGGCAAGCATCGTCTCCAGCTCGCCGAGGCTCAGGCGATCTGGCAGCGGGGGCAGCCACGGGCGCCGTGCCGCTCCGCTGGTTCCCGCCGCCTCGTCGCCGCCCCTGGCCTGGGCGAGGTCGTCGACCCGGCTGAACGCCGACTGGAACTCGATGAGCCGCCCGTCCCCGGCGTCGACGACGGCTCTGCCCGGGCGCCCCGGTGGCAGCAGCGCCGCGGCGTCTGTGCCGATCGTCGCGCGGCTGTCGGCACGGTTGTTCACCCGGAGCGAGAGGCGCAGATTGCAATTGGCGAGCAGGGCGTCCCGCACGATGCCGGCCGGACGCTGGGTGCACAGCACCAGGTGCATGCCGAGCGAGCGACCGCGGGCAGCGATGTCGACGAAGACCGCGTGCAGATCGGGCGCGCTGCCGAGCATCGCCGCGAACTCGTCGACCACGATCACGAGCCGCGGCAGCCGCCCCCGCATCGCCTCGTCATCGATGTCGCGGGCCCGCACGGAACGCAGGGTGCGTTCGCGATGGCGCAGTTCGGCCTGCAAGCTCGCCAGGGCCCGTGCCGCCTCCACTTCGTCGAGGTCGGTCAGCAGACCGACGCAGTGCGGCAGCTGGGCCAGGTTGCTGAACGCCGCACCGCCCTTGAAATCGACGAGCAGCAGCGTGAATTCCTCCGGCGTGTAGGCGGCCGCGAGCGCGACCACCCAGCTGACGAGGAGCTCGCTCTTGCCGCTACCCGTCGTTCCCCCGATGAGTGCGTGCGGGCCGTGGGCGACGAGATCGAGCTCGATGGGGCCGTGGGCGGCGACGCCGAGCACGCAGCTGAGCCCCGAGCCGTGACGGGCGAAGCCGGGGACGTCGTGCAGGCTAACGTGGTCGGGCACGCGCGCAGCCACGCCGAGCAGCCCAGCGGCCTCGGCGCAGCGCATCAACGCCTCGGCGGCCAGCGCCGCCTGGTGCCGGCCGAGCATCTCGGGAACGAGCGCAGTGCCCGTCGCGCCATCCGCCGCGCGCATCAGCAGCGCCGCGTGTGCGGAGTCCACCCTCAGGATCGTGGCGCAGCCGGGTGGTAGCCGCTCGGCGGATTCGGCGACCACGAGCACAGCCTCCGGCACGGCCGCGCCGGGTTCACGCGGTGGGGCGACCGTTTCGGCATCGTTCGCTCCGTCACCCGTCCTGTCCAGCAGACGCAGCGCGCGCGGCCCCTGCCCTGTGGCTCCGGCTGACGCGCCGGTATCGGCGTGGTGTGGCAACGGTGCGCGCGCGGAGCCGGCCGCGCAGTGCGGAAGTGCAGCAGCCCAGTGCCATTCCTCCCCCGGCGGCACCGTGAGCAGCACGGACCCCGGGTGCACGGCCCGCACCGTCTGCAGCACCAGTCCCCGCATCACCGCGATGGCGAGCGCGGCCGGCCCGACGACGGCGATGCCACCGGACAGCGCAGCGGTGACCGGCGCGTCGCTCACGGTCTGCGCGCGCTCGGCGAGCGCGTGCAGTGATCTCAGCGCGGCAGCGCCCGCGGCATCCGCCCCGTCACGCTCCGGCTCCGGCAAGCGAGATTCGAAGCGCACCGCGCTGGGGACGCTGCCGGAGCCCAGGCAGAGCGTGCCGAGGCCGGTGCTCTGCCAACGACCGGGGTCGTCTGCCTGCTCGACGATGCTCTGTGCCGTCGGCGTCAGCCGCCACGCCTCCTCGCGCTCCGCACGGTGCCTGGCGTCGAGCTCGTCCGAGAGTTCGGCCACGTCGGCGGCGAAACGCGCGGACTCACGCCGCAGCGCGGCTGCGTTGTGGCGTTTGCCGTCGAGCATGCCGGCCAGCGCGACGATCGGACCGAGCGCGGCGAAGAGCAGCACGAAGGGCGACTGGGTGATCGCCCAGATTGCGCAGGCCGCCAGCACCGGCGCGGCGCTGGCGATGAGCGGGAACGGTGCACGCTGGCGGCGCCGTGGAACGGCGGGAACTGCGAGGCCCATGCCGCCGACATACGCCGAACGAGGCTGGCGGGAAGCTGACATGCGGCCAGTCGACCACCGCGCCGGACCACTGTCACCACACGCGGCCACGGCTGTGGAGAAGCGCGAGGCGGTTGCGGCCTGTGCACAACAGAAGCGGCGGCCCACTCAGCGAAACGGTGTGAGCGGCGGCTCGTCAGCGGCGGCTTGTCAGCGGGGGCTTGTCAGCCAAAAGTCGCTCAGGCGATGACGAAGAACTGTTCGCCGATCTCCACGCGCGTGCCGCGGCCGACGAGGTAGCGGCGCCCGGCCTCGCAGACGATCTCCGTGCCGTCCGGACGGCGCACGATGGTGCCGTTGCCTGATGCCCGGTCGCTGACCCAGAGTTCACCCTCGTGCTGCCCGAACTCGAGGTGGCTCTTCGAGACGGAGCGGCCGGGGTCGGTGATCTGAATCAGGTGGTCGAATCGTTCCTGGGCCTGCGGCAGCGGCCGCCGGCCGATCAGGCCGTTTCCGCTGACATCGAAGGTCTCACCGGTGCTGAACTGCAGCATGAAGCTGATACCGGAGGCTGCGCCGCGCGGTTCGCTGGGGGCGACGACGGCTTCGAGCGGTTCCTCCGCCGGTGCGGTCGACGGGTCAACGGCGCCGGAGTCGAGCGTTCCGCCGGCAAGCGACACACTGATGATGCCGGTGCTCTGGCGCGGCCGCAGCGACTGAATCACCGTCGTGTCGGATGGGCGGGCGTCAGCGCGCTGACGCGACTGCGGGGTCGCACTCGTCGAGCTTCCGCATTCTCCGCAGAAGAGCGCGTCGCTCGGCAGCTCTGCGCCACAGATTTGGCAGTTCACGATCGCCCTCCTTTCCGCACTCAAGCGTACCGGTCATCCGCGGACTTCTGCGTCGCTCACCGCCAGCACGTCCACGACGACGACCGTCACGTTGTCTCTCCCGCCGTTTCCGAGTGCGGCCTCCACGAGCTGGTTGACCGCCGCCTGGGGCTGCGGATTCGCGAGCAGGAAGTGCCGGATGCCGTAGTTCGTCAGTTCCTTGGTGAGCCCGTCCGAGCAGATCAGCAGGCGCATGCCCTCCTCGATCGGCAGCAGGGCGAAGTCGGGGACCGGGTCTTCGTGGAAGCCGACGGCGCGGGTGATGACGTTGCCGTGCGGGTGCACGTCCGCTTCCTCCGGCGTGATGTGCCCGGCGTCGATGAGCTCCTGCACCACCGAGTGGTCTCTCGTCACCTGCTCGAGCACGCCGTGCCGGAGCAGGTAGACGCGGGAATCACCGATGTTGAAGACCAGCCATGCCGGTGCGCCGTTCGCGACGGTGATGGCGATGCCGGTCACGGTCGTCCCCGTTCCCGTCTCGATGTCACCGGCGCTCGCGCGCATGTCATCCACGGCGAGGCGCAGCGAATTCTCGATCGCGGACGGTTCGACGGAGTCCGCGTTCGCGTGTTCTGCGAGCCGGCCGACGACGGCGGCGCTGGCGATCTCGCCGGCCGAATGGCCGCCCATGCCGTCGGCGACCGCGAAGATCGGGGTCTGGGCCAGGTAGCTGTCCTCATTGCCGTCCCGGCGCAGACCGGTGTCGGTCAGGGCCGCCCACGAGAGGGTGACATCCTTGTTCGTTCCGCTCGCCATCGTCACCGTGTGGCCGGTGCGTTGCTGGCCGATCTGGATCACGTCGTGCGCCTTCGCTGCGGGGTGAATGTCGTTCCAACACTATCTCCCACGTGCCCACCCGTCCTCAGCCGGATCGAGCAGCTCGACCACGACGCCGTCGCCGAGCAGAATCCGGCTGCCTGGCGGGATCACGGTCGCCACCATGGCGCGCAGGCGCAGCTGCGATCCGTCCGGCAGCTCGACCAGCGTTCCGTTCGTCGATTTCAGATCCGTCACGACGACGTCACCGTTGTGTTGGCTGACGAGGGCATGCGTCGCAGACACCTCCTGCGCCGGCGACGGCACCGTGACGAGGCGCGCCGTGCTGTGCGTGAGCGGGGTGGAGCGGGGCCGCCGCCCGATGTAGCTCTCGACATCCAGCGTGAAGACCTCTCCGGCGACCCGCATCCGGTGCGGGGCCGCGGCCTGCAGCCCACCTGGCAACAGCTGCGCACCGCCGGCCTGCTCGCCCGTTTCGTCTGGCACACCGAGCACGAGGTCGAGGCGCCGCCCGCTGAGCGCCGCCCCCTGTTGCGCGCCGCCCTGTTCCGCCCACTGCCCGTCGCCGTCCACACTGGCGCTCGCCCCCGGGGGCGGAAGCTCCGATGCGGCGATGGCTGCGGCATCCGCGACCGAGAACGAGAGTGCGGTCACCTCGCGGAAGTCGGCGAGCAGCCAGGGCCGGATGCCGCGGCTCTCGTGGCGGCGCGAACCGCCGGGCCCGAACACGTCGACGCTGGCGCGGCCACGCACGATCACGCTCGCGGTCGTGTCGGCACCGGATGCCGAGCTGGGCACGGCCACCAGTTCGACGGCGGCGAAGTCTTCGACGGCGTGCTCGCCGCCGAGGGGAACAGCCCCGACCACTCGTTCGAGCGTCGTCGTCGCATCCTCCCGCAACCGCAGCAGTGCATGCACGACGGCCGGATCAGTGCTCGCGGGGACCGCGGCCACCCAGTTCATCGCGATGACGTAGCGCCAGAGCTCGGCCGGATCCTGTCCGAATGCGGCGGGAACCGCCCGCCACCGAGGAGCACTCATCCCGCAAGTCCTCCCCTGCCCGGCGTCAGCCGATGTCGCTCATCACGCGCGTGATGCGCGTGTAGTCCACGAAACCATACATCGAGCGAACGCTGCAGGAGGCAGATTTCGTGAAACCGCCGTGCGGCATTTCACCGAGGTTCGGCGGGGAGTGCGCAACGGGGGAACGCGACCGGTCGAGCACGGATTTCGATTGATTCCGTCGAATAATCGACTGAGAACCACGGAATCCCTTGCCGAAGCGACATCCCACTGACAGAATCAAGCCATGAACACGCTGGGTCGCGCTGCTCCGGTCAAGCCTGTGCAGTTGGACGATGTGTCGAAAGCCATCATCGAACAGCTGCAGGTGGATGGCCGGCGTAGCTATGCCGAAATCGGAAAAGCTGTCGGCCTCAGTGAGGCGGCCGTGCGGCAACGGGTGCAGAAGCTGACGGATGCCGGTGCGATGCAGGTCGTCGCCGTGACCGATCCGATGCAACTGGGCTTCTACCGCCAGGCCATGATCGGCATCCGGGCGAGCGGCGACACCCGCGCGCTGGCCGATGCCGTCGCCGCGATTCCTGCCGTCGACTACGTCGTCCTCACCGCCGGCAGCTTCGACCTCCTGGTCGAGGTCGTCTGCGAGGACGACGAGGAGCTGATCACGCTCCTGAACTCACAGATTCGTACGCTCGACGGCGTCACGAGCACCGAGACATTTGTCTATCTCCGACTTCACAAGCAGTTGTACAACTGGGGAACGCGGTAAAACATGAGCAACTCACCTCGCGCACAGCTCAGCGAAGAATCGCTGCAGCAGAAGGCCAAGGACCACCTCTGGATGCACTTCACGCGCCAGTCGAGTATGGCGAGCGGCGGTGTGCCCATCATCACGAAGGGCGACGGCCACCACATCTGGGATTCGCGCGGCCGGAAGTACATCGACGGGCTCTCCGGGCTCTTCGTGGTGAACGCCGGCCACGGGCGCAAGCGTCTGGCCGAGGTCGCGGCCAAGCAGGCTGAGGAGCTCGCCTTCTTCCCGATCTGGTCGTACGCGCACCCCGCGGCGATCGAGTTGGCAGACCGGCTGGCCGACTATGCACCGGGCGACCTCAACCGTGTGTTCTTCTCCACGGGTGGCGGCGAGGCCGTCGAGACCGCGTTCAAGCTCGCCAAGCAGTACTGGAAGCTGCAGGGGCGTCCGACCAAGCACAAGGTCATCTCCCGCGCCGTCGCGTACCACGGCACGCCGCAGGGTGCGCTGGCGATCACCGGCATCCCGGCGATGAAGGAGATGTTCGAGCCGCTCACCCCCGGTGGATTCCGTGTTCCGAACACGAATTTCTACCGCGCGGCCGAGGTTGGGGCGCCGACCGCCGACCTCGAGCAGTTCGGCGTCTGGGCGGCGAACCGCATCGAGGAGATGATCCAGTTCGAGGGTCCTGAGACCGTCGCGGCCGTGTTCCTCGAGCCGGTGCAGAACTCGGGCGGCTGTTTCCCGCCGCCTCCCGGCTACTTCCAGCGCGTGCGCGAGATCTGCGACAAGTACGACGTCCTCCTCGTCAGCGACGAGGTGATCTGCGCGTTCGGCCGGATCGGGCACATGTTCGCGTGCGATCAGTACGGCTACGTCCCGGACATGATCACCTGCGCCAAGGGCATGACGAGCGGCTACTCGCCGATCGGCGCGACGATCGTGAGCGACAAGGTCTACGAGCCGTTCTCGAAGGGCGACACGACGTTCTACCACGGCTACACCTTCGGCGGTCACCCCGTTTCGGCCGCCGTGGCGCTGGAGAACCTCGACATCTTCGAGGAGGAGAAGCTCAACGAAAACGTGCGGGAGAATTCTCCGCTGTTCCGGGCATCGCTCGAGACGCTGCTGGATCTGCCCATCGTCGGCGATGTGCGCGGCGACGGCTACTTCTTCGGCATCGAGCTGGTCAAGGACAAGGCCACCCGTGAGACGTTCAACGATGAGGAGTCGGAGCGACTGCTCCGCGGCTTCCTCTCCAAGGGACTCTACGACGCCGGCCTCTACTGCCGGGCCGATGACCGCGGAGACCCCGTCGTGCAGCTCGCCCCTCCGCTCACCATCGGACCCAAGGAGTTCACCGAGATCACCGAGATCCTGCGCGGTGTTCTGAGCGAGGCATGGTCTCGGCTCTGAGGCTCGACGCGGCCCAGCCGCTCAGCTTCTGGTTCGACGCGCTGCTGGAAAGCGGCGCGGATGACCTGCGCCCGCGCCCGGCCCTCGCCCGCAATGCACGCTTCGACGTGTGCATCGTCGGCGGTGGGCTCACCGGGTTGTGGACCGCCTACTACCTGGCCAAGGCGGACCCGAGTCTCAACATCGCCGTGCTCGAGAAGCACATCGCCGGTTTCGGGGCGTCCGGCCGCAACGGCGGCTGGTGCTCCGCCCTGTTCCCGAGCTCTGCCGCGTCGCTGGAGCGCACGCACGGCCGCGATGCGGCCATCGCGATGCGGAAGGCGATGATCGACACCGTCGATGAGGTCAGCCGAGTCACCGGCGAGGAGGGGATCGACTGCGACTTCGTGCGCGGCGGCACCGTCACCTTCGCGCGGAACGAGCCGCAGTTCGCCGCGGCATCCGCCGACGTGGCCGAGGCGGCCGAGTTCGGCGTTGATGAGTTGGAACTCTGGGGCGGCGAGGACGTGACCGGGCGCTTCGGCGTGACCGGCGTCGGTTCCGGCCCGGCGCTCGGCGCCGTCTTCGACCCGGCGTGCGCCAGGCTCCAACCGGCCAAACTGGTGCGCGGCCTGGCCGATGTGGTCGAGGGGCTCGGAGTGCACATCTTCGAGAACACCGAGGTCACCAACTGGTTCGCCAGGCGGGTGCGGTTCCGCAGCCAGGGCCCGGACGGCGGCGTCGTCGACGGGGCCGTCTCCGCAACACACATCGTCATCGCCGTCGAGGGCTACGGGGCGTCGCTGCCGCGGGTCGGCAGGCACATCCTCCCGCTCTACTCGCTCATGATCGCCACGGAGCCGCTCAGCGACGAGCTGTGGCGCGAGATCGGCATCGAACACGGGCAGACATTCGGCGACTACCGCCACCTCATCGTGTACGGGCAGCGCACAGCCGACAACCGCATCGCCTTCGGCGGCCGCGGTGCCCGCTACCACTGGGGCAGCGCCATCCGGCCGGAGTACGATCGCGACCCCCGCGTCTTCTCCCACCTGCAGAAGGCGCTCGTCGACCTCTTCCCCGCCGCCGCGGATGCCGCCATCACACACCGTTGGGGTGGCGCACTCGGGGTGAACCGGGACTGGCGCGCGACCGCGAGCTTCAATCCGAAGACCGGGGTCGCCCTCGCCGGTGGCTACGTCGGCGACGGGCTCAGCACGACGAATCTCGCCGGACGTACGCTCAGCGCGCTGCTCAGGGACGAGCACGGCCCGCTCACAGAGCTGCCGTGGGTCAACCACCGCTCGCCACAGTGGGAGCCGGAACCCCTGCGCTTCGTCGGCGCGAATCTCGGCCTGCTCGCCACCGGCCTCGCCGACTCGGAGGAACGACTGACCAAGCGGCCGTCGGTCGCCGCGAAGCTGATGGGTCCGTTGCTCGGGCACTGAGGCTCAGCACCGAGGCTCAGCACCGATCGGGGTTTTGTGCGCAGGCCTCCCCCGTTCGGGGCCGCCCTGCCCCTACACTCACAATCATGACTACACCAGCGCCCAGCGCGCCCACCCCCTACATTCCGGCTGAGCCGCAGATCGCCGGCGTCCCGCCGCTCTGGGCGCCGTACTACAGCGCGCCGCTCTCCGCCGCGTTCACCCGCTTCTGGAAGAAGTACGCGACCTTCGCCGGCCGCGCGAGCCGAAGCGAGTACTGGAAGTGGGTGCTCATCCAGGTACTCATCACCACGGTCCTCGGTCTCCTCACCCTCTTCCTCGCCCTCTCCGGTTCGACCATCGACACGACGACCGGCACGACGACGCCCGGCCCGCTGTTCGGTCTCGGCTTCGGTCTCCTCGGCATCTGGTACATCGCCACGGTCATCCCCAGCATCTCGCTCGGCGTCCGCCGACTGCACGACATCAACCAGAGCGGCTGGATGTACCTGCTCAACCTGATCCCGTCGATCGGCTCGCTCATCGTCCTCGTCCTCGCTGTGCTGCCCGCCGACCCGCGCGGCGCGCGCTTCGACCAGCCGAACTCCTAGTCACGGTCTCGGCGGTGCGGCCATCGTGCCGTGCCGCCGATCCTCCGGCCTCCACCGGCACGGCGAAGGCCCACTCCGGCAGGCGTCCGATCGAGAGCATCGTCTCGAGAATCTCGGCCAGACCGTAGTCGGGGTCGATCGCCAGCGCCATCTCGATGAAGACGGCCGCACGACTGCTGCGCCCCAGTGCCCAGTTGAGCCAGGCCAGCATGCTCAGCGCCGGCGGCTTGCAGCGCCGCGGCGCCCTGGCGACGAGTTCGAGGAGCAGCTCGATCGCCGTCTCGATCCGTTCCGGGTCCGGCCGTGGCCCCTCTCCCCAGAACAGTGCAGCGCTCTCCCGCCCCGCCCCTGGCTCGCCGGCCGCGAAGCGGAGATTCTCCCGCTCGGCTCTCGCGCCGGCTTCGACGCCGAACGCCCAATGGATCAGCAGCATGTCGCGAGCCGGCGGGCCCTGCATCGCGAAGAGCAGCGCCGCCGCGTCCAGCTCGCTCACCGTCTCGGCCGGGCAGCACAAGCTCATCTCGGCGACGGCCGGAAGCTCGAGCAGCGCGGTGAGTTCGGCCGACGGTTCGCCGAGCGCCGCCGGGTCGTTCGCCATCGCCCGGAATCGGTTGATCAGCCGTCCCATCCGCTGACGGGTGGCGAGATCGGCGGTGCCGCCCCGTGGATCCGGTCCGCGCTGGTCGTGCATCGCACGCTCGGCGGGCGCGCCGGGCGTGCGTTCGGCTGCCAACTGCGCGTTGACCGCGGACTCGGCGATGAGCGCCAGCGAACGCCCGCCCGGCGGCACGGCCGTGTCGAGGTACGAGGCCCAGCCGTCGGCCGCGACGCAGAGCGCGTCCCGCACGAGGAATCCCGACTCCTCGGCGTGGAAGATGAGCGCATTTATCGCCTCGCCGTGCGGCGGAACGTTGCCCGCGTCGAAACTGGCTGAGGTGTACACGAGCGGCACCACGGAATCCACCTCGGGGATCTTGCAGAGCAGCCCGATCAGCGAGGAGGCCACCGCGCTCAGCACGTCTGCATCTGAACTGTGCGGCAGGTCACCCCGCAGGGCGCCGCAACTGCGCTTGCCGCGGAACGCGACGAGCACGAGGCTCTCGACGGGCCGGAATCCGGCCAACTCTGGCACGAGGGCGAGCAGATCTTGTGCGTCATGGGCCGTGATGATTGTTGTCATGCGGCGAGTCTGCGCCGGGGAACGGCCCGTGTGGAGCCCGTGCCGCGCGGCTGTGCACAACCGCCGGCGGGCACACCCCTGTGCAGGGGACGACGACGCGCGATCCCGCGGCTCCGCGGCCGGTCGACCGCGCTGCCGCGTTAGGCGATGCCCTCCTCGGTGGCGACCTCGCCGCGCAGGACTTCGCCGCGCAGAGCCTCCGCGCGCTCGGCATTGTCCCGCTCCACGAGCGTCTCAACCGCGCTGAGCTCGGCCTCCTCGATCGCCGGCGCCTCGAACTGGGCGTTGTAGAGCCGGTAATAGGCGCCGCCCTGCACGAGTAGTGCGCTGTGCGTGCCCTGCTCGACGATGTGCCCGTTCTCCATCACGACGATGAGATCCGCATCGCGGATCGTCGAGAGGCGGTGCGCGATCACGAAGCTCGTCCTGTCGCTGCGCAGAGCACTCATCGCCTTCTGCACGAGCAGTTCGGTGCGGGTATCGACGGAGCTCGTCGCCTCATCGAGGATCAGCACGCTCGGCTGGGCCAGGAAGGCGCGCGCGATCGTGATCAGCTGCTTCTCGCCCGCGCTGATGTTGCCCGCCTCGTCGTCGAGCACCGTGTCATAGCCGTCGGGCAACGAGCGCACGAAGCGGTCGACGTATGTGGCCTTCGCCGCGGCCAGGATCTCCTCTTCCGTCGCACCGGAGCGGCCATATGCGATGTTGTCGCGGATCGTTCCGCCGAACAGCCAGGTGTCCTGCAACACCATGCCCATGCGCCCGCGGAGGTCGGCGCGCGTCATCGTGGCGATGTCGACGCCGTCCAGCGTGATGCGGCCGGAGTTCAGCTCATAGAAACGCATGATCAGGTTGACCAGGGTCGTCTTGCCCGCACCGGTCGGCCCCACGATCGCGATCGTGTGACCGGGCTCCGCAACGAGGTTGAGGTGCTCGATCAGCGGCTTGTCCTCCGCGTAGCGGAACGTGACATCGTCGAAGACGAGGCGACCACTGCCGCCGTCGGCCTTGAGCGGTGCGGATGCCGGCGCCGCGGCATCCGGCGACTGCTCGTCGGCGTCGAGCAGCTCGAACACGCGCTCGGCCGATGCGACACCGGACTGCAGCAGGTTCGCCATCGAGCCGAGCTGGCTGAGCGGCTGCGTGAACTGCCGCGAGTACTGGATGAAGGCCTGGACGTCGCCGAGGAGCATCTGCCCGCTCGCGACCATGAGCCCGCCGATCACGGCGATGGCGACGTAGACCAGGTTTCCGACGAACACCATCGCCGGCATGATGATGCCGGAGACGAACTGGGCACCGAAACTCGCTCCGTAGAGCTCGTCGTTCTTGGCGGTGAACTCGGCGTTCGTCTCCTTCTGGCGACCGAAGACCTTGACCAGCGAGTGACCGGTGAATGTCTCCTCGATGCGCGCGTTCAGCTCACCCGTGTGCTTCCACTGCGAGACGAAGAGCTTCTGCGATCGCTTGCCGATGATCACGGTGATCAGCACGGTCAGCGGGATCGTGACGAGCGCGACCCCTGCCAGCACCGGCGAGATGCTGAACATCATGATCACGACGCCGATCACCGTGAGGATCGACGTCAGCGCCTGGCTCAGCGTCTGCTGCAGGCTCTGCGACACGTTGTCGATGTCGTTCGTCACGCGGCTGAGCAGCTCGCCGCGCTGCATCTTGTCGAAGTAGCTCAGCGGGAGCGCGTTCAGCTTCGTCTCGATGTCCTCGCGCAGGCGGTAGATCGTGCGCTGCACGCTGCCGTTCAGCACGAAACCCTGCAGCCACATGAAGACGGATGCCAGCACATACAGTGCGAGCACGCCGAGGAGCACGGTGCCCAGGGCGGCGAAGTCGATGCCCTCGCCCGGTGTCAGCTGCATCGGCGCGATCATGTCGGCGAGCTGATCCTGCCCGGATGCGCGCAGCCCGGCGATCACCTCCGCCTTGGTGGCGCCGGCCGGCATCTGCGCCGAGATCGCACCGGAGAAGATGATGTTCGTTCCCTCGCCGAGCAGCTTCGGGCCGAGCACGCTGAAGACCACGCCGATGACCGCGAGGATCGTGACGGAGATGATCTGGAAGGACTCCGGCCGCAGCCGTCCCATCAGTCGCTTCAGCGATGATCCGAAGTTCTTGGGCTTCTCGACGGGGGCCCCGCCGCCGCCCATCGGGCCCCTGCCGCCCATCGGGCCGCGCTGGGGTGCCGGCTGAGCCGGCGTGCTGCCCGTGCTCGTCTCGTTCGCGGCGTCTTCCGTCGTACTCATGCTGCCTCCTCCGCGGTGAGCTGCGACGAGACGATCTCCGCATAGGTTTCCGAGCTCTCCAGCAGTTCGTCATGACTGCCCCGTCCGACGATCTCCCCGTGTTCGAGCACGAGGATCTGGTCGGCGTCGATGATCGTCGACACTCGCTGGGCGACGATGAAGAGCGTCGCATCGCCGATGTCTGCACGCAGCGCCCGCCGCAGATTCGCGTCGGTCGTCAGGTCGAGGGCAGAGAACGAGTCGTCGAAGATGTAGATCGCCGGTCGTTTCACGAGCGCCCTGGCGATGGCCAGGCGCTGGCGCTGCCCGCCGGAGACGTTCGTGCCGCCCTGGCTGATCGGGGCGTCGAGGCCGCCGGGCATCGCCGCGACGAAGTCGCGCGCCTGGGCCACCTCGAGGGCGTGCCAGAGTTCCGTGTCCGTCGCATCGCTCTTGCCGTAGCGCAGATTGCTGGCGACGGTTCCGGAGAACAGGTATGGCTTCTGCGGCACCAGCCCGATGTGGGCCCAGAGCAGTTCGGGGTCGATGTCGCGCACGTCGACGCCGTCGACCTTGACGGTTCCGTCCGTGGCGTCGAAGAGTCTCGGCAGCAGGTTGATCAGCGTCGTCTTGCCCGAACCGGTGCTGCCGATGACGGCCGTCGTCGTTCCGGGCGCCGTGCGGAAGTCGAGTCCGGTGAGGACGGGCTGCTCCGCACCGGGATACGAGAAGGAGACGCCGTCGAACTCGATCGAGCCGATTCCGTTCAGGTTGACGACGGGGTTGCTCGGTGGCCGCACGCTCGGCTCGGTGCTGAGCACCTCCTGGATGCGGTCGGCACAGACCGCCGCGCGCGGGATCATCACGGCCATGAACGTCGCCATCATCACGGCCATCAGAATCTGCATCAGGTAGCTGAGGAAGGCCGTCAGCGTACCGACCTGCATCGAGCCGTCCTCGATGCGGAAGGCACCGAACCAGAGCACGGCGATGCTCGACAGGTTGAGCACGAGCATGACGACGGGGAACATCAACGCCATCAGGCGGCCGGTGCGCAGCGCCGTGTCGGTGAGCTCGGCGTTAGCGGTCGCGAAGCGCTCGGTCTCGATCGGTTCGCGCACGAAGGCCCGGATGACGCGGATGCCGGTGAGCTGCTCGCGCAGCACGGTGTTGACCCGGTCGACGCGCTTCTGCATCGAGCGGAACAGCGGCACCATCCGCCAGATGATGAGTCCGACGGCGATCAGCAGCACGGGAACGGCAACGGCGATCAGCCAGGACAGCTCGAGGTCCTGCTGCATGGCCATGATGATGCCGCCGATGCAGAGCATGGGTGCGCTGACCATCATCGTGCACGTCATGAGCACGAGCATCTGCACCTGCTGCACGTCGTTGGTGGAGCGCGTGATCAGGGAGGGTGCGCCGAAGGTCGCCACCTCGCGCTCGGAGAACTCGCCCACCTTCTCGAACACGCCACTGCGGAGGTCACGGCCGAGCGCCATCGCCGCTCGCGCGCCGAAATAGACGGCGATGACCGAGCACACGACCTGGCCGAGCGTGATGGCGAGCATCCACGCGCCGGCCGACAGGATGTATGCGGTGTCGCCCGTTGCGACGCCCTGGTCGATGATGTCCGCGTTCAGAGTCGGCAGGTAGAGCGACGCGATCGACTGCGCGAGCTGGAACACCACGACGCCGACGAGGAGCCAGCGATAGGGCTTGAGGTAGCGCCAGACCAGTGGAAGCAGCATGAGTCTCCTCAGAATCGTGCGCGATCGGGGAGCCAGTTGATCGCGACGGCACGATCGCCATCGTTCTCGTCCTCGATCACTCGTTGAGCCTAACCGAGCGGTGGCGCGCGGCGACGACATTCCCGTTCGCCTCTGGTGAACGCAATTCCGGTTGGTGCCGGTCCGGTTGGCAGGGCACCGCTGGGCCGCGCGCGGATGCCGGTCGGGCACGCTGCCCGCCCGGCCTCCGTCAGCTCACCGCTGCTGGAGGTGGCTCACGGCGCGGTGGTGACCACGGTGCCGTCTGGGGCGATCACGTGCCAGACCTCGTTGAGGCCCTGGCCGTTCAGATCGCCGGGTGCGGTGTCGTTGGCGTAGGTGTAGAGCGGCAGGCCGTTGATCGTGATCTGCTTGCCGCCGGCGACGCCAGTGATCGTACCGACGGTGCCGGTGATGCCGTCAACGACAGGCGTGTCCGAATCCGAGGTGATCGCCGGCCACAGCGCCTCGCAGTCCCCGGTGCACGCGCTGGTGTCGGCACCGGCCGTGTCTTTGTCGAAGACATAGGCCGTCATGCCCTCCCCGTTCACGACGATCTCGCCGATCGAACTCCCGGCGACGGTGAGCTCGGCTGTGGCCACCTCTGCGTCGCCTGACTCAGTGGATGACGGGGCAGAAGCACCCTCTGCACAACCGGCCAAGGCCATCATCGCGACGGCGACTCCCGCCAACGCCGCGAGCAATCTCGTGTTCATGTGTCAGTCCATTCCTGTTCCGTGTCGACCGCGTCGTTGCGGTCATGGCCTGATGGAGACCACGAGGAGAACACGATGTGGAGACCCGAAACGTTCACGCCTCCAGCCGATTCCCAGCGCGCGGACGAACGCTGGAGAATGCCGCACGCGCGATCCCGTGGCGCTGAACGAAATGCGCTCGGGTCTCGTTGTCCGGTTGGAGGCACAATGACGGCAACACGAGATGCACGGCTGCAGGCGTTGCACGACGAGAACGCGGCCCCGTTGCTGCGCTACGTGACCTGGCTCACGCACGACTTCTCGCTCGCACAGGACATCGTGCAAGAGACCCTGCTCCGGGCGTGGAAGAACCCCAGGATTCTGGACGCAGACCCTGACTCGGCGCGCGCCTGGCTCTTCACGGTCGCGCGCAACCTGGTGATCGACGAGCGGAGGAGCGCGCGGAGCAGGCACGAGTTCCAGCCCGAACAGCTTCCCGACTCCCCCAGCGACGACGACATCGGTCGCCACCTGGACAGATGGCTGCTCTCCGATGCACTCCGCTCGCTGTCCGTTGAACACCGCAACGCGGTCATCTCCGCTTACTACCTGGGGCACTCGGCCGCAGAAACCGCCCGCCGCGAGGGCATTCCGGAGGGCACCGCCCGGTCCCGCGTGTTCTACGCGCTGCGCGCGCTGCGCCTGGCCTTGCAAGAAAGAGGAGTCACCGAATGATCGATGGGACCGACCCGTATCTCGACTGGGATGCCGCGTACACGCTCGGGATGCTCGGCCCGGCTGAGCGCAGGGAGTACGAGCGCCACCTCGCGCAGTGCAAGCAGTGTTCCCGTGGCGTCACGGCGTTGGCAGGGATGCCCGGCATCCTCAGCATGCTCTCGCCGGCGGAGGCACTCGCGCTCAGCGACACAACACCAGCCCCGTCCGAGCAACGGATGGATGCCGTCGAGCACGCGCCACGCCCGCTCCCCCGCGTGTCACGCAGCTGGGCACTCGGTCGTCGGGGCCGGCTGCGGCTGGCAATCGTTGGC
Organism: Microterricola sp.; assembly: GCA_040511515.1. Classification (GTDB taxonomy): domain Bacteria; phylum Actinomycetota; class Actinomycetes; order Actinomycetales; family Microbacteriaceae; genus Microterricola. The sequence continues at coordinate 842 of JBEVGZ010000168.1, read as the reverse complement.
GGTGGTGCCGTTCTGATGATTGCCGTCGGCCTCGGCGCCTTCCAGCTCGGATCCAGTCTTGCGCAGGACGCGGTCGTCGCCGGGCCTGACCAGAGCTCCGCCCCGATCGTGAGCGGCACGCCGATGCAGGCGGCCGATGCAGCCGTGTTGACCGCGGTGCTCGCCCTCGAGTCGAAGCCATGGGGCACGCGCCTCGATTGGCAGTGCGATTATCTGCAGGCGGACTGGCCGGGTGGCGCCCCGACATTCGAGCTCGTGATCACCGACAGCACCGGCGCCGAATCCGTGCTCGCGCGCTGGACCGGCGCCGGAGATCACGCCGCGAGCCTGGCCGCCAGCACGAACACACCGAGCAGCGAGATCAGTCGCGTCGAGATCCGCGAGGTCGGTCGGATCGACCCGCTGGCGACTGCCGAACTCTGAGCGCGGCGCGCTCTGGGAGCGGCGCGAGGGCCGAGGTTTGCGCAGCCCTGCTGCTAGGCCGCAGCGAAGAAGGCGCCGATCGTCGCCACCTCGTCGGCGCTCGGCTGCCATGCCGTTGCGGCGATGGCGTTCTGCTCGATCTGCTCCGGCTTGGTGGCCCCGGCGATCACGCTGGCGAGGCCCGGCTGGGCCAGCAGCCAGGCGAAGGTCGCGGCCAGCATGGTGACCCCGCGCTCCTCACAGAACGCGGAGTACGCCTCCATCGCATCCCACGGTGCGTTGTCGCTGAGGTGCTTGCGGGTGCGCATGATGCGGCTGTCGCTCGGGCCGTTGTCGCGGCTGAACTTGCCGGTGAACAGGCCGTTGTACAGCGGGAACCACGGCAGGAAGCCGAGCCCGTATGCGTTCGCGGCCGGCAG
>JBEVGZ010000167.1:0-4750 GCA_040511515.1 Microterricola sp. | reverse complement strand
TGATGTGTATAAGTTTCCGCTAAACCGTGCTGGTTCACAAGTGGTGGTCGCGGCGGGGTCTCGATACGGCCGTTGACGGCCTACTCTACCAAGGGGAAGGGCGCGACGCGAAGCGTCGCGAAAGGCGGCAGCCCGCAGCCAGGCACCTCAGGAACCGCAAGCGATGCCGATCTGGTTTGTGCACGCTCAGCTAGCGGACGTGGGGCGGGACTCGACGGGCTCAGCCAACCGGGTTCGGCAGGATCAGGCGGCGGTGCTGTGGCACGGAAGGCGGGTACGGCGTAGTGAACACGACGAGCCCACCCTGGATGCACGTCGGCGGCTCCTCATAGACTTGCACCGTGAGTACGACGAGCGATGATTTCGAGGCTGCCCGTTCCGAGTCGGAGGCGCTGCGCGATCGCATCGAGCGCAACCGGATCTCCTATCACTCAGAGGGCGTCAGCCTGGTCAGTGATGCCGAGTACGACGAGGACATGCACAGGCTCGAGGCACTCGAGCGCGAGTTTCCAGAGCTCGCGGGACAGGACAGCCCGACCCAGCAGGTCGGTGCAGCCCTGGTCGCATCCGGCTTCCCTCCGCACGAGCACGCCGAACGCATGCTCAGCCTCGACAATGTCTTCAGCCTCGAGGAGTTCACCGAGTGGGCAGAGAAGACCGCAGCGGCCGCCGCCCGCCCGGTGCGCTGGCTGAGCGAGCTGAAGATCGACGGTCTCGCCATCAGCCTCGCCTACCGCGACGGCGTGCTAGAGACGGCGACGACCCGAGGCGATGGCCGGACCGGTGAGGACATCACAGACAACGTCGACTGGGTCCCCGTGATCCCACGGCGCCTCGTCGGCGACGGCTTCCCGCCCTTCTTCGAGGTGCGCGGTGAGGTATTCATCCGCACAGAGGACTTCGAGGCGATGAACGCGCGTCAGCGCGAACTGCAGGCGGCGTACGTCGAGGAGCAGCGCGCCCGCTTGAAGCCGGAGGAGGACATCCCGACCCGATTCGCCGAATTCGCGAACGCGCGCAATGCGGCGGCGGGCAGCCTGCGGCAGCGGCGCGCGGAGAAAAGCGACATCCAGCTTGAGCTCATGCGTGAGCGCCTCGGCCGGCTCTCGCTCTACCTGCACGGCATCGGAGCGTGGCCCGAGCCGCCGGTGCAGAGCCAGTCGGAGGTCTACGAGCTGCTCAAAGGATGGGGGCTGCCGACCTCCCCGCACTACCGCGTCTTCGACACGACAGCGGAGGTTACCGGCTTCATCGAGGAGATGGGCTCGCACCGACACGATCTCGAGCACGAGATCGACGGCATCGTCGTCAAGGTCGACGAGCTCGAACTGCACGCAGAACTCGGGGCCACCAACCGCGCGCCGCGGTGGGCGATCGCGTACAAGTACCCGCCGGAAGAGGTGCACACGAAGCTCATCGACATCGTCGTCGGCGTCGGCCGCACCGGCCGCGCGACGCCGTATGCGGTGATGGAGCCGGTGAAGGTCGCCGGATCGACGGTGCGTCAGGCCACGCTGCATAACCAGGACGTCGTGAAGGCGAAGGGCGTTCTCATCGGCGACACCGTCGTGCTGCGGAAGGCAGGGGACGTGATCCCCGAGATCCTCGGTGCCGTTATCGAGTTGCGCGACGGCAGCGAGACCGAGTGGCACATGCCGGCCGACTGCCCAGAGTGCGGAACACCGCTGCGTGCGATGAAGGAGGGCGACATCGATCTGCGTTGCCCGAACGCGCGGACCTGCCCTGCGCAGGTGCGCGGACGGGTCGAGCACATCGGCTCCCGCGGTGGCCTCGACATCGAGGTGCTCGGTGAGGTGACCGCCGCCGCGCTCACCCAGCCGAGCGTCCCGGCCACACCGCCGCTGCCGACGGAGGCCGGCCTGTTCGCGCTGACCGTCGACGAGCTCCTGCCGATCGAGGTCATCGTCAAGGACTCGGAGACGGGGCTGCCCAAGCTCGACGACGACGGCAACGCCAAGGTGCGCACGCCCTTCCGTCGCAATGCCAGCGCGGCGGAGAAGAAGGCAGGCACCGTCGGCCCCCGGCCCTCCACGAGCGCGCTGAAGCTGATCGCCGAGATCGACAAGGCCAAGACCAAGCCGCTCTGGCGCATTCTCGTCTCCCTCAACATCCGCCACGTCGGGCCGGTCGCTGCCCGCGCCTTGGCCGACCATTTCGGCTCCCTCGATGCGATCCGCGGATGCAGCGCGGAGGAGCTCGCAGAGGTCGAGGGTGTCGGGGGCATCATCGCCGAATCCGTGCTGGAGTGGTTCGAGCACGACTGGCACCTCGACATCGTTGAGCAGTGGCGCGCGGCCGGCGTGCAGTTCAGCACGCCAGGCCACCCAGGGCCGGGCGCGGCTGCCGCCGCCGGCGGTGTCCTGGCCGGGCTCACCGTCGTCGCGACGGGCAGTCTCGACGGCTTCACCCGGGAGGGCGCGCAGGAGGCGATCATCGCGGCAGGCGGCAAATCGGCATCGAGCGTCTCCAAGAACACCGACTTCGTGGCGGCGGGCCCTGGGGCGGGATCCAAGCTGGCCAAGGCCGAGGCACTCGGCATCCGCGTGCTCGACGCGGACGGTTTCCGACTGCTTCTCGAGGGTGGACCAGCCGCACTCGACGCGTAGCGGAATATAGGACGGCGGACAAATTACCCACGAATGCGGGGTATTATCTCTGGTGCGCGTGGGGTCACCGTCGCTACGATGAGCTTTGTGCGGTTGCACGCGCGAAATGCCCCCTACGGCATCGCGGCTCTGGCTTGAGTGTTCGTGGGGGTACTGCGTCAAGAGAACACACGCTGAGGGGACTTGCCGGGCATGCTCGCCGACGTCACGTTCATGGTCTCGGCCAGTGTCGCCCTCACGGGCGTGGCCGAGAGTTTCGTGGCGCACGAGATCTTTGCGGGTGAACGCTTCGCCGCCTCCGGTTTGGAGCTCGGCCCGCCATCCACGAACGCCATCGGGCCGGACGCCGTGACCCGTGACGCCGACTCCATCACGACCATGGTGCTCGACGAGGCGACCATGCAACGCGTCGGCGGGATCTCGCTGTTGCGCGGCCTGTCGGCACTCAGCCCGCGCGAGATCGTCAACTACGTGCAGCAGAACGTCGCCCAGCTGGATGCCGTGCGCGATGCGCGCATCGCACCGGCCGAGATCACCGCATGGTGGGCCGCGATGCCAACTGCCGCACAGAAGGCCATGGCATCGAGCGTCCCTCAGGTGCTCGGTTCCCTCGACGGTGTGCCGGCCGCGGTGCGCGGACCGGCGAACGAGGACGCGCTGGAGCGTGCGACAGAGGGAGTCAGGGAGCGGGCGGCATCCGGCATCGGAAAGGGCGAACGCCGCAAACTCGGCCAGCAGCAGCGCATGCTCGAGGCGGTCACCTCCGCCCTCACGAGCAAGCCGGGGGAGCCGGAGCGCACGCTGCTGGAGTTCGACGAGCGCGGGGCAGGGCGGGCCGTCATCGTGATCGGTGACCTCGACACTGCCGACTACGTGAGCTACCTCGTGCCCGGCATGTACTTCTCGGTGCAGCAGCAGATCCTCGACTGGACGGACACCGCTGCGACGCTGGCGGTCACGCAGCAGCAGTGGCTGCAGGACGTGCCGGAGGGGCTGTCGCCGCCGCGAGTCGCGACCATCGCCTGGCTCGGCTACCAGACGCCCGATCTGCTGAACGTCGGCGGCCTCGAGCTCGCGCAGAGCGGCGCCGACGCGCTCGAGCAGTCGTGGCAGGGAATCCGTGCGACGCGCGGGGAGCATCAGCCGTTCCTCTCCGTGCTCGCCCACTCCTATGGCTCGACGGCCGCGATGATCGCGTTGCAACGTCACAGCGAGCAGATCGACGCGCTCGCGCTGATCGGCTCGCCGGGAAGCGCCAGCCAGACCGCGCGCGACCTCGGCGTCGCCGACGACCAGGTCTACGTCGGCGAGGCCAGCTGGGACCCGATCGTCGACACCGCCTTCTACGGCAGCGATCCCGGCTCAGAGTCCTTCGGTGCGCGGCGCATCGGGGTCGGCGGTGGCGTCGATCCGCTCACCAAGAAGACGCTCGGCGGGTCCGTCGGTCACAACGCCTACTTCGCCGCTGGCAGCGAGTCGCTGCGCAACCTCGCGTTGATCGGAATCGGTCGGGGAACCTGGGTGACGGATGCCGACGGCGCCGCAGCGGGAACGAGCCTCGCCCAGGCGCGCTAACGTGGCGACATGAGCAGCACGAAGCCGAACGATCCTGCCAGCCAGAAGCCAGCTGCACAGAAACCAGCCGCACAGAAGCCGGCCGCCCCGGAGTCGGCTGGAACGACGCGCAGGCGCTTCCTGCAGGCATCGGGCATCGCCGCGGCCGGAGTCGTCGTCGGGGGAGCGACCGGCGGCGCGATCGGGGCATCCATCGGCCACGCGCTCGGCGTCGCCGACGAGCGCGATGAGCTCGACGCGCTCGACCCGCGCAGCATGCCGGGCTTCGATCACCTGATCGTGGTGATGGGGGAGAACCGTTCATTCGACAACCTGCTCGGCTACCTCTACGACAAGGAGACGCTGCCGAAGGGGCAGAGCTTCGACGGTCTCGCCTTCGGTGACTATGCGAACACCGCGCCGGACGGAACGGTGATCCCCGCGCACGTCTACACCGGCAGCACCGATGAGATCATGGGCTCGCCGTCGCCGGATCCCGGCGAGGAATACCCGCACGTCAACACGCAGCTGTTCAACCGCATCGATCCGGCCGCCAACGCGGATCGCTC
>JBEVGZ010000166.1:0-3642 GCA_040511515.1 Microterricola sp. | reverse complement strand
CCATGGCGAGCCCGGCCTGGGCGCGGATCGCGATGGCCGAGACGTGGTGGGCGACGGTGTCGTGCAGGTCGCGGGCCAGGCCCTCCCGCTCCAGCACCGTGATGCGCTCGAGTTGGCGCTGCCGGGAGCTGGCCCGGTAGCGGAACGCCATCCCGAGGATGGCCACCGAGAGCAGCAGCGCGAATCCACCGATGAGGTCGTCGAGTCCGCCGCTGCGGACGAAGCTCAGACCGAGGCTGCCGAGGATGACGCACGAGCCGATCACCAGCTCGCGCCCCGATCCCCAGCGGAAGAGTGCGTAGGGCAACACGATGACGGACACACCCGTGTAGAGGATCGAATCGGGAACGAACACCTCGATGGGCGCCATCGCGACGAAGACGATGACGAGCATGAGAAGGGGCTTGGTGCGACGCCAGAGGAAAGCCGGGGTGACGGCCAACAGGATGACGACGGAGAGCAGCGGCCGCGACAGATCGGCAGACCGGATCAGCCCTTCCAGGATCGCGCAGGCGGCGACGAGCGCCACGAGCGCCCAGTCCCGCCACACCCGGCGCGGCGGCGGGGGGACGGCACTCGGCAGGTTCCACGCGGAGCGCAGGAGTCCGATCACCCCTTCATGATACGAGTCCATCACGACACGGCGGCGCCGACTGGCGAGCGGACCACGCCCACCCGCCGAGAACGCCGGCGGATGACGAGCTCAGCCACCGTGGCGTTGATCACCCACGCCGCTCCCATCATTACGGCCACGGTGAGCTCGTCGGTGGGGCCGCCGCCGATGATCCAGATCGCGAAGATGATCGCCTGGGTGCCGGCGGCGACGCCGAGTGCATAGGCACGGGTCATCCAGGCGCCGTGCCGGCTGAAGTCTCGTCGGCGGATGGCGCCGATTCCGAGGATGATGAACGCCGTCATGGCCGAACCGAAGATCAGGCGCAGGGTGAGGAGGAGCATGCCGCCGGCATCCGCGGTAGAGGTGACGAAGACGGCCATCCACAGCCCGGAGAGCGCGGCGATCAGCCCGGCGGGGATCAGGATGAGGCCGGCTATGCGATGCCATCCCCGCCTCCCCCGCAACGCCGGCACGAACTGGAATGCGCCCAGCAGGCTGTAGACGGTCGCGCCGATGATGTGCGCGACGATTGGGACCGGCGCGGCGAAGAACCGCGCGTTGTCCGCGGTGATGGCCGCACCGCCGCTCAGTTCGGTGAGGCGGAAGGCGCCGCCGAGCACGGGGATGACGCTGAGGAGAACGAGCCCGGCGGCGACGAGCCAGCCGCGGCCTCGACGCTGCGGCCGGCTGGTGCTGGTGTGGGTGAGAGCGGTGGCTGAGGTCATGATCCGATGCTCGCCTGAACCACGCTGCACGGCATCGGTGGAGCGGACGACGAGGAGACCATACTTTCGGCCGAGCCGAACCCGGCCGTTCCTCCGATGCCCGGGGCTGACGAGGCGACGAGCATCGGAGCATGACAACCACAACCGGCATCCGCCCCACCATGACCGCGGCCGTGTACCGCCATTTCGGCGCCCCGGACGTCGTCCGCCTCGAGCAGCTCTCGATCCCCGCGCCGGGGCCCGGTGACGTGCTCATCAAGGTGCACGCCAGCACCGTGAGCGTCGCCGATCACCGGGCCCGCAGCCGCGACATCCCGGCCGGGCTCGGGCTGCTCGCGGCCTTCGGGCTCGGCGTGTTCCGGCCGAGCCGCCGCATCCTCGGTATGGATGCCGCGGGCGTCGTCGAGGCCGTCGGCGCCAGTGTCACCGCCTTCGCCCCTGGTGACCGAGTCATCGCCATGACGGGCGGGGCCTTCGGCGGGCACGCCGAGTATGTGTGCCTGCCCCAGGACGGCGCGATCGCCCGTGCCCCCGACGGCATGAGCTTCGAGGAGGCGGTCACGCTGGTGTTCGGCGGTGTCACCGCCCACGGCTTCTTCAGGAACGTCACCATCAGGCCGGGCACCACGGTGCTCGTCAACGGCGCGTCCGGCGCCGTCGGCACCGCCGCCATCCAGCTCGCGAAGGATCTCGGCGCCCAGGTCACCGCCGTGACGAGCGGGGCGAACGCCGAGCTGGTCACCGCGCTCGGCGCCGACCGCGTGATCGACTACACGAAGCAGGACTTCACGGCATCCGGCGACTCATACGACGTGATCGTCGACTGCGTCGGCAACGCGCCATTCGACAAGGTCGGCACGGCCATCAATCCCGGCGGCGCGCTCCTGCTCGTGATCTCGGACCTCAGAGGGATGCTTCGGAGCCGCGGCCAGAGCCGCAGATCGGGAAAGCTCGTGACCTTCGATGTGGGCAAGCCCAGTGCCGAGGACCTCGCGTTCCTCGTCAACCTCGCCGATTCCGGCCGCTTCCGGGCCGTCATCGACCGGAGCTACGACCTCGCCGACGTCGTCGAGGCGCACCGCTACGTCGACACCGGGCGCAAGAAGGGCAACGTCGTTCTGCGCATCACAGATGAGACCTTGCGCCCTCAGAGCGGTTCGATGCACCGGACGTAGTAGACGGTGCCGCCCTCGACCCAGTAGGTCCACGGCCACTCGAAGACCGACATCTCAACGCCGTTCTCGGTGAAACCGCTGGCTGGCAGGCCACGGCACCCATCCCAGAAGTTGTCGTCTCTGACGATGCTCGGGTCGAACGGCGGCGGCTGGTAGGTGCGGAGCCCGCTGGGCCCCCACTGGATCGGGATGCCACCACCCCCGCTGTTGCCGGAATCGCCCCCGCCGGCAGGAGATTCGGCCGACTCCCGAGCGGCCTCCGCTGCGGCGTCGGCCGCGACTTGCGCTTTCTGCGCCTCGACTGCCGAGTGCGAATCCTTCACGGCTTGCAGCGCGGTCAGGTAGACCGCCACCGACTCTTCGAGGGGCGCACTCGCGCCGCTGAGCGCTTCAAGGGCCGCGGTGAGCGAATCTCGCTGGGGCTGCGCGGCACTCGGGTGCGCGGCCAGCGTCGCCTCAGCGTCCTGCGGCGCACGCTCACCGATCGCCGCGAGTGCGTCATCAACCGCCCGCATAAGGTCAGCGAGCTCAGCGGTGTCTGTGAGAACGGCTCGGGTGTCGGCCTCGACCACCGCTGTTGCGAGCTCGGCTTGTGCCCGTTCTTCCTCGATCGCGACACGGTCGGCATCGGCATCCACACGGAGTGCGATGGTACCGACTGGCGCCACCGAGACCAGCTCGACACTCTCACCGGGCCCGGCGATCCTCGACGTGAAGTCGCTGAGAGCCGTCCGCGCCTCCTGCAACGGCACGACGATCTCGGGGGCCAGCACGGTCGTTGCTGCAATCGAGCCAAGGACGACCTCACGCTCGACCGAGCGTTCGACCGCCTCGACGAGGCCCGTGCGGGCCTCTGCGTTGTCCTCTTCTGCCGCGTCGTGGGCGTCCAGCGCGCCCTGAGCGACCTCGATCGCGTGCGCGTGCTCTGCTTGGTTGCTGGCTGTAACCACGGCGACCCCGCTGCCTGCCACGACGAGTGCGGCCACGATGCTGGTGATGACGATGAGCCGTCGCCTGCGCGGTCGTCGATGTACCTCGGGGCCTGAATCACCGGGTTGCGAAGGATCTTCTTGCGGCATGGGCACTCGCGCTCTCTCCGTTGGCAGCTGCGTCAGCTCATGCTAGT
>JBEVGZ010000165.1:0-4077 GCA_040511515.1 Microterricola sp. | reverse complement strand
TGCCCGGCGGCAACATCTTCCACGGGCCGCTGTCGTGGCCGTTCCTCGAGGACGACGCCCCGCGGGACACCGCGGCGGAGCGCTGGGGTGTCGCGACGGCGCACCCGCGGGTGCTGATCTGCGGCTCAGGGGCCGTGCGCGGCGGTGCCGTCAGCGGACTCGGCGGGCACAACGCGGCCATGGCGGTGCTGGAGGAGTCGGTCTAGGGCGCTCTTGCGTCGCGACGCGATCGCGGGGGTCTGGGGTTCGGCTCCTCAGCTCAAACAATGAACGAATGAAGCCGTGCCCATCCGGTGCGCTGATTGCTTGCGGCGTCTTGTTGGGGCCCGGCTTCATTCGTTCATAACTCGACACCCCGCCGAACCCCAGACCCCCCGCTGACGGTACGGGAGCTGGAGTGCGCCGTCGCGCCTCCTCGTGGGTTCTTCGGGAGGGGGCTACTGCACCGGGGTGAAACGCTGCGCGAACTCGGTGAGCAGGCGCGCGCCGTAGCCCGTGGCGCCCTGCGAACGCCAGGCGTCGTCGGCATCCGTCTGCATCGTCCCGGCGATGTCGAGGTGCGCCCACGGCAGGCCGTCGACGAACTCGTTGAGGAACAGCGCGGCCGTCGTCGCACCGGCGAAGCGCCCGCCGATGTTGCCGAGGTCGGCGATGTCGGAGTCGAGCTGCTTGCGGTACTTCTTCTCGAGCGGCAACTGCCAGGCGGGCTCGTCGACGACGGATGCCGCAGCGCGCAGCTGGTCGATCACGGCCTGGTTGTTGCCGAGCACGGCGGCCGTTGACTGGCCGAGGGCCATCAGCGCTGCCCCGGTCAGGGTGGCGATGTCAACGATCGCGTCCGGCTTCTCCTCCACGGCGAGAGCGAGGGCGTCCATCATGACCAGGCGGCCCTCTGCATCCGTGTTCTTCACCTCGACGGTGGTGCCGTTCCGCGCGGTGAGCACGTCGCCGAGCTTGGTCGCGGTGCCGGACGGCATGTTGTCCGTGCACATCAGGAAGCCGGTCACGGCCGTGCCGACGCCGAGGTCGCGGAACGCGGTGAAGGCTCCGAGCACAGCGGCCGCCCCACCCATGTCCATCTTCATCAGCAGGTGCATGGGGTCGGAGGGCTTGAGGCTGATTCCGCCCGAGTCGTACATGATGCCCTTGCCGACGAGGGCGAGGTGGCCGGCCTCGGCCGGTGCTCCGTCCGACCCGGCGGCCGGCACGTAGCGGAGCTTGACCATGCGCGGCTCCTCCGCACTGCCGGCATTGACGCCGAGCAGTCCGCCGCAGCCGAGCTCGATCAGGGCCTGCTTGTCGAAGACCTCGACGGCGAAGCCGTGCTCGCGCCCCAGTTCGACGGCGAGATCGGCAATGTTCGTGGCGGTGAGGTGGCCGGGAGGTGTGTTGCAGAGGTCGCGGGTCACGGCGCCCGCGCGGGCGCCGATCTGGGCACGGCGGACGGCGGCATCCGCCCCGTCGACCCCGGCCGTGCCGAGCAGTTCGAGCGCGGCCAGCGCGGTGCCCTTGGGCTTCGCCTTGAGCGCGTTGTAGCGGTAGCGGGCCAGCAGAACGCCCTCGGTGACGGCGTCGACGCCGGCGGCGTCCAGCGCGGGGACGCCAGAGAGGTCCAGGCCGATGCCGGCATGCGCGGACGCGGCGCGCGCGAAGGCCGCCGCGGCATCGCGTAGGGCGGAGTGTGCGGCATCCGCATCCGCGGTCTCATCTGACGCACCGAGTCCGACGGCAATGACGATGTCGCCGGATGCCGTGAGCACTGTCTGCGTCTGGCCGGCCTTCGCCTCGAAGCCCAGCTTCGCCAGCGCGGCGCGATCGAGGCCCAGCGCTGCCGGCACATCACCGTCGGCACCGACGAAGTGGCCCGTCGCTTCGAGGCCAGCCGAGAAGGCGTCGACGAGGCTCACAGCGGCCGGTGCGGCCTGCGACGGCAGGGCGCTGAAGTCGTTCGGAATGAGCTTGTGGTCACGGACAGACATGGTTCCCCTTCACTCGAGCGCGAGCGCCAGGTGCCGGGGTGCGCTCGGGCTGCTCGGTCGGGTCTTCTCGTGATGCTAGCGCAGAACGCCTCAGCAGAGCTGGGCCTCCTCCCGCCTCTGCTGGCGGAGTATGGCGCCCCCGATATTGCTTGCCACCGGCCGGCACTTCGGGGGTAGCCTGAAGAAAGTAATGACCCGCACGGGCATTGTCGGCCCGCTCGGATCTTGGCGCTGAACCCTGCGGAGGTCGTCATGTCACCCCAACCAACCGGCCGATTCGCCCACCGCCCCGACGGGCTGTACCTGCTGCTCGACCGGCTGTTCGCCGCGCCGATCGAGGACGTCTGGTTCAGCCTGACGAATCCGCATCAGATGGAGAAGTGGATCGGGACATACACGGGTCAGCCAGCGACCGGCGGGGTCAAGTTCCGGATGACGAGCGAGCCGGAATCCGAGTGGGAGTTCGTCACCATCCTCGAGTGCGCGCCTCCGCACCGCTTCCTGGTGGAGTCCAGAGAGGGCATCGAGAAGATGCGCGTGTTCTGCCACCTCACCGAGGCGGGCGGCATGACGACGCTGACTCTGGGCCAGCGGCTGCACGAGTCGAAGGATGCCGCGACGATGGGCCCAGGCTGGGACTACTACCTCGATCGGCTCATCGCGTCCCGCGCCGGTCATGCACTCCCGGAATGGGAGCACTACTACCCGGCTCACTCCGGCTACTACAAGGAGCTGGTGATCCCCGCGAAGAGCGCGTGAGCCGCTGAGCTACGCCCACTGAGCCGCCACCCGCGGCCCCTGATCGCGCCGCGCGAAGCGGTGCAGCGCGGCGCGTGCGCGCGGCATCCGAAGGGCCACCCGCAATACTGAGGACAGCCAGTTGGCTGCCACGAGGCGGCCGGTGACCAGGAAGGGCGTCCATGCCTCGCGGATCTCTCGTGCATCGCGCACACAACGAACAGGGCCGTGTGGTCGCGCGGAGCGCAGTGGAGAGCAAGACGCCGTCGGCGCACTCTGCCCACCTCGGTGCCGGCATCGTGCCCCGTTCGCTGCGCCACCGCGACAAGCCGAGCATGTTCCAGACCCGCCCGCTGATGTGGGGCTTCACCGTGACGATCGGCGTGCTCATCGCGCTGGTGCTCGCCCTCACGCTGTACAACCTCGGCTCCGTGCTGATCTCCGTCTTCGCGGCACTCTTCATCAGCCTCGGCCTCGACCCGCTGATCCGCTGGTTCCAGAAACTCGGCATGCCGAGGCCGTGGGCGCTGGTCACCGTGATCGCACTCATCGTCGCGATGCTGGCCACGATCCTGCTGATCATCATCCCGCTGATCATCGAACAGGTGCAGCAGATCGTGACCACGGTGCCGCAGCAGGTCGCCGCGCTCGAGAAGAGCGGGTGGTTCACCCAGCTCGACGAGAACACCGGTGGCCTGGTCGGAGCGGTCGTCGATTGGTTCCAGGACACGGTCTCCGACCCCAAGTTCTGGGCGACCGTCGGCGGCGGCGCGCTGCAGGTCGGCTTCGCCGTGACGAACGCGCTGAGCTCCGGATTCTTCGTCGCGATCCTCACCATCTGGTTCGTCGCGACGCTCGACACGATGAAGACGGCGGCATACTCGCTCGTTGCGGCATCCAAGCGCGAGGTCTTCTCCGGCTACGCGAACCGCATCATGGACTCGGTCGGCCGCTACCTCAGTGGAATGGTCATCCTCGCCTTCATCAACGCGGTGTTCAGCGTCATCCTGCTCACGCTGGTCGGGGTGCACTACGCCTTCATCATCGGCGTCGCGGTGTTCTTCATCACCCTGATCCCCCTGATCGGAACCGTGATCACGACGGCGTTCATGACCGTGATCGCACTCTTCGTCTCGCCGACGGCCGCGCTCATCACGCTGCTCTCCATGCTGGTCTACATGCAGGTCGAGGCATACATCCTGACGCCGCGGGTCATGAGCAAGGCCGTGCAGGTGCCCGGCTCGATCGTGCTGATCTCGGCGCTGGCCGGTGGCACGCTCGCCGGGCTCGGCGGCGCCCTCGTGGCCATCCCGATCTCGGCCGGAATCATCCTGCTCATCCGCGAGGTGCTGATCCCAGC
>JBEVGZ010000164.1:0-2816 GCA_040511515.1 Microterricola sp. | reverse complement strand
TGAGGGCTGCCGCCACAGTGCAAGCATCGCTCGCGGTTGCTGAGGATGCCTTGCTTGGGGCTGCCGCCTTTCGCGACGCTGCGCGTCGCGCGGCTGCGAATCGGCTGGGAAGCGATCACGGCGGGTGCAAATGTCGACATCCGTTTACCTTGCGTTAACCACACCGGGGGAGGCTCGTTAACCGAGGAGCTTAGCTTCGTCATCGGGCCAGCACCGGCCTGTGTCAAGCATTCAAGCCCCTGAAAGGGATACTCGTGAACATCAAGCGATTCGGCCGCCCCGCGGTCGTTGCAGTTGCAGCAGCCATTGCACTGACCTCGTGTGCCGCGAATGAGGGCGCAACCAGCCCCGCCGCCGAGCCGAGCGAAGAGACGTCGACCCTCGCGGGCACGCTCAACGCCGCAGGCGCATCGTCGCAGGGCGCCGCTCAGGAAGCCTGGGTCGCCTCGTTCCAGACGACCAACCCGGACGTCACGATCAACTACGACCCCTCGGGTTCCGGTGCCGGTCGCGAGACCTTCATCGCCGGCGGCGCCGCATTCGCCGGCTCCGACTCCTACCTGAAGGACGAGGAGCTCGCCGGCGAGTTCGCCATGTGCGTTCCCGGCACCAGCGCCGTCGACCTGCCGGTCTACATCTCCCCCATCGCTGTGATCTTCAACGTCGACGGTGTTGACGAGCTGAACCTCGACGCCGACACGCTCGCCAAGATCTTCAAGGGCGACATCACGGTCTGGAACGACCCGGCCATCGCCGCGCTGAACGCCGACGCGAAGCTGCCGGCCACCAACATCACCGCCGTGCACCGTTCCGACGACTCCGGCACCACCAAGAACTTCGCCGACTACCTCAACCAGGTCGCTCCGAGCGTCTGGACCGAGAAGCCGGCCGACGCGTTCCCGTTCCAGACCGGCGAGGGCGCCCAGGGCACCTCCGGTGTCGTTGACGCCGTGACCAACGGTGTCGGCACGATCGGTTACGCCGACGCATCGCGCGCCGGTGACCTCGGTGTCGCCAAGATCAAGGTCGGCGACGAGTTCGTCGGTTACACCGCAGAGGCAGCCGCCGCCGTCGTCGACGGCTCGCCGCTCGTCGAGGGCCGCGCGGACAACGACCTCGCGATCGAGCTCGACCGCAAGACCACCGACCCCACCCACTACCCGCTGGTTCTCGTGAGCTACGCGATCGTCTGCACCGAGTACGCCGATGCAGAGCAGGGTGAGCTCGTCAAGAACTACGTGGGCTTCATGGCCAGCGAAGAGGGACAGACGGAGGCCGCGGCATCCGCCGGTGCCGCTCCGCTCTCCTCCGAGCTGCAGGCCAAGGTCGCCGAGGTCGTCGCTTCGATCAAGTAACACAAGCCACGCCCGGCCGGTCCAGCGACGAGCTGAATCGGCCGGGCACAGCTCACGTTCCACCAGATTCACCAGCAGCAACACCAGCAGCACGAACACCGCCCGCTCCCACACACGAACCCGAGGGATCCAGCCAGCATGACGACAGCAGTCGCCCCGCCGATCAAGGCCAAACAACGCCCAGGCGACCGCATCTTCTCGTCTGCGACCGTTCTGGCCGGCAGCCTGATCCTCGTCGTGCTCGCCGCCGTCGCCATCTTCCTCGTCGCCCAGTCGCTTCCGGCATTCGTCGCCGAATCCACCGACTTCAAGGGTGACGCGGACAACTTCTGGGCCTACGTCGCCCCGCTCGCCTTCGGAACCGTGTGGGCTGCATTCCTCGCCCTTCTCATGGCCGTTCCGCTCGCGATCGGCATCGCGCTCTTCATCTCGCACTACGCGCCGCGCAAGCTCGCCCAGAGCCTCGGCTACGTGATCGACCTGCTGGCCGCCGTTCCCTCCGTGGTGTTCGGCCTCTGGGGCATCAGCGTCCTCGCCCCCGCCGTGCAGCCGTTCTACTCCAGCCTCGTCGAGTGGTTCGGCTGGTTCCCGCTCTTCGCCGGGCCGGTCTCCGGCACCGGCCGCACCATCCTCACCGTCGCCGTCGTTCTCGCGGTCATGATCCTGCCGATCATCACCGCACTCTGCCGCGAGGTCTTCCTGCAGACGCCGCGCCTACACGAGGAGGCCGCCCTTGCCCTCGGCGCCACCCGCTGGGAGATGATCAAGATGGCGGTGCTGCCATTCGGGCGCCCCGGCATCATCTCGGCCTCCATGCTCGGCCTCGGCCGCGCGCTCGGCGAGACCATGGCCGTCGCCATGGTGCTCTCGCCGTTCTCCATCATCAGCTTCGCACTGCTCCAGTCGCAGAACCCCTCGACGATCGCCGCCAACATCGCGCTCAACTTCCCCGAGGCGCACGGCGTCGGTGTGAACATCCTGATCGCGACCGGCCTGATCCTGTTCCTGATCACCCTGGGCGTCAACATGGTGGCCCGCTTCATCATCAACCGCCGCAAGGCCTTCTCTGGAGCGAACTGATGAGCCTCACCACGACCCGCCCGCCGTCGACAACCGGGATGCCGATCAGCAACTCGCTGACCGCGGGCAAGCTCCCCCGCTCCGCGAACCTCTGGCTCCTCTTCGGCAGCCTCGCGGTGAGCGCCGCCGTCTTCGGTGTGCTGTTCGCCGGCGGCATCACGGAGAACTACAACATCGCCGGCGCCGTGTTCGTCGGAGTCGTGCTCTACTGCCTCACGATCTGGTCGGTCTCCCGTGCCGTCGAGGGCGCCCGCAAGGCCAAGGACCGCCTCGTCACCGCGCTCGTCTCGCTCGCGTTCACGATCGCCCTGCTCCCGCTGATCTCGGTCGCATTCACCACGATCACCAACGGCCTGCCGCGCTTCGACATCGAGTTCTTCA
>JBEVGZ010000163.1:0-2525 GCA_040511515.1 Microterricola sp. | reverse complement strand
CGCAGGTGGTCCTCGCCGAGGAACGACTCCGCGTAGATCTTGTAGACGTCTTCCGTGCCGCTCGGCCGGGCCGCGAACCACGCGTGCTCGGTGACGACCTTCACGCCGCCGACGGCCGCGTCGTTGCCGGGCGCCCGCGACAGCTTCGCAAGAATCGGCTCGCCGGCCAGCTCCGTCGCCGTGATGGCGTCGCCGTCGAGCTTGCCGAGCGCCGCCTTCTGCGCGGGGGTCGCCGCGGCATCCACCCGCTCGTACACGGGGTCGCCGTACTGCGCGACGAGCTCGGCGTACAGCTCAGACGGGCTCTTGCCGGTCACGGCGCGGATCTCGGCGGCGAGCAGGCAGAGCAGGATGCCGTCCTTGTCGGTGGTCCAGACGGTGCCGTCGAAGCGGAGGAACGATGCGCCAGCGCTCTCCTCGCCGCCGAAGCCGACGGATCCGTCGACGAGGCCGGGCACGAACCACTTGAAGCCGACCGGCACCTCCCAGAGGCGGCGGTCGAGCGCGGAGGCGACCCGGTCGATCATGCTGGAGGAGACGAGCGTCTTGCCGATCGCGGCATCCGCCCGCCAGCCGGTGCGGTGCGTGTAGAGGTAGTCGATCGCCACGGCCAGAAAGTGGTTCGGGTTCATCAGGCCGCCGTCGGGCGTGACGATGCCGTGCCGGTCCGCGTCGGCGTCATTGCCGGTGAGGATGTCGAAGTCGTCGCGGTGCGCCAACACGGAGGCCATCGCGGACGGGCTCGACGGATCCATGCGGATCTTGCCGTCCCAGTCCAGCGTCATGAAGCCCCACTGCGGGTCGACGAGCGGGTTCACGACGGTGAGGTTCAGCGCGTAGTGGTCGCGGATCGCGGCCCAGTAGCCCACCGACGCCCCGCCGAGCGGGTCGGCGCCGATGTGGATTCCGCTGGCCCGGATGGCCGCGATGTCGATGATGTTCTCGAGGTCCTCGACGTAGCGGCTGCGGAAGTCGTAGGTCTCGACGGCGCTCGGTTCCGCGCGCTTGACCTCGAGCAGTCCGCCGGCGATGAGCTCGTTGGCGCGGTTCGCAATCCAGCCGGTCGCGTCGGAGTCGGCCGGTCCGCCGTGCGGCGGGTTGTACTTGAAGCCGCCGTCGCTCGGCGGGTTGTGGCTCGGGGTCACGACGATGCCGTCGGCCTCGCCCTCCGCCCGCGTCTCGGGGTCGTTGTTCCAGCGCAGGATCGCGTGCGAGAGCGCCGGCGTCGGCACGAAGTCATCGAACTCGTCCACCAGTACGTGCACCCGGTTGCCGACAAGCACCTCGAGCGCGGTCGTCATGGCCGGGGCGCTCAACGCGTGCGTGTCCGCACCGATGAACAGCGGGCCGGTGATGCCCTGAGCGGTGCGGTACTCCACGATCGCCTGCGTCGTCGCGGCGATGTGGTCGTCGTTGAAGCTGGTCTTCAGCGCGTTGCCCCGGTGGCCGCTGGTGCCGAATGCCACCCGCTGCTCTGCGATCGCGGCATCCGGTTTCAGCTCGTAGTAGGCGCGCACGAGCGCCTGAACGTCGATGAGGTCGGATGCCTGGGCCGGGGTTCCTGCGCGATCAGTCATGCCCCCAGTCTGACACCGCGCACGGGTGCCTGCCATGCCCGATCGCGGCAGCCGCCCCATTAGGCTGTGAGCCATGTCCGATCAGAGCCCGCCGCCCGCCACCGATGATGCTTCGGCGGCCAGTTACAGCTACCTGGGCCCGGCCGGCACCTTCACCGAGGCGGCACTCAAGCAGGTTCCGGATGCCGCGGGCAAGACGTGGCACGCCGTGAACAATGTGGCAGAGGCTCTCGCCGACGTCGTCTCCGGTCGCAGCACCGCCGCGATGATCGCCATGGAGAACTCCGTCGACGGCGGCGTCTCCGCCACCCAGGACGCCCTCGCGAACGTGCCGGGTCTCCGCATCATCGGCGAGTACCTCGTCCCGGTGAACTTCGTGCTCGTCGCCCGCCCCGGTACGACGCTCGCCGATGTGCGCACCGTCAACGCGCACCCCGTCGCGTACGCGCAGTGCGGCACGTGGCTGAACGAGACCCTGCCGGGTCACGGGCACATCCCGGCATCCAGCAACGTCGCCGCGGCCGCGGCCCTGCTGAACGACAGCCACGCGGATGCCGCCATCGCCCCGCCCGGCATCACCGAGCACTACCCGCTCGAGGTGCTCGCCGAAGACATCGGCGACAACGGCAACGCCGTCACCCGCTTCGTGCTCGTCAGCCGCAGCCGCGCCATCCCGGCGCCGACAGGGGCGGACAAGACCAGCCTGATCGTCGAGCTGCCCGACGACGTCTCCGGTTCACTGCTCGGAATGCTCGAGCAGTTCTCCACCCGCGGTGTGAACCTCAGCCTCATCCAGTCGCGGCCCATCGGAGACTCGCTCGGCCGCTACCGCTTTATCATCGACGCCGACGGGCACATTGCCGACGAGCGCATGGCCGACGCGCTGCTCGGCCTGCGCCGGTTCAGCCCGAACGTGATCTTCCTCGGCTCCTACCCGCGCGCGGACAA
>JBEVGZ010000162.1:0-7189 GCA_040511515.1 Microterricola sp. | reverse complement strand
GCCGAGACGGCCGGCGTGCGCAGCGTGGTGATGGCGGTGCCATCGACGAGTGCCAGCGGGGTGAGCGTGTCCGAGTCCATCAGCAGGTAGACGGCCTGAATGCGCTCGAGACCGTGGTCGGGGTTGCCGGGGGCGACCGAGGCCAGCTTGACGCCCGTGAAGCCGGCGCCCTCAGCCGGCATGAGCAGGAGCTGGCCGTTCTGCACATCGACGATGCTGCGCGGCGAGCCGGCTGCCGGGTCGAGGCCGGCGAGCAGCGCCGCGTCGATGGCGGCGACGGCCTGCCCGAAGTCGACGGAGGCGAAGACCTCATCGGCCGAGACGAAGCGGGGCGCGGCGCTCATCGCAGCACGAACCCCGTGCCGAGCTCGTCGTCGGCGTCGAGCACGAAGAGGTGTTCTCCGGTCTTGTGCGCCGAGCCGGTCACCTCGGGGATGACGGTGGCGACGCCGTGCTCGGCGCTCGGGCCGGGCTCGAAGCCGGCCTCGAAGATCGTGCCGACGATCGATTCGTGGCGCAGCGTCTGCTCGGCCGACAGCGTGCCGTCATCGGCCAGCAGCGCGACGCGGGCGCCGGTTCCCGAGCCGCAGGGGGAGCGGTCGACCTCGCCGTCTGCGAAGACGGTGACGTTGCGCTGGTGCGGACCGGATGCCGTGGCGGCGAGCTCGTCGAAGAGGATCGTGCCGTAGACGCCGGAGAGGCGTTCGTCGGCCGGGTGCGTGGCGTGCTCGGAGTCGTTGAGCAGCCACTTGACCTCGCGCCCGATGGCGATCAGATCGGTGTAGTTCTCCGGCGCGACCGCGAGTCCGACGTCGGAGGCGCGCAGTGAGGCGTAGATCGCCCCGCTGTAGCTGAGATCGACGAGCACGTCGCCGCGGCTGGTGGAGACGGGAACGCCGCGGGCGATCACGTACGACGGCACATTGCGGAAGGTCACCCGCGTCGTGCGGCCGCCGACCCGCTCGACCCTGGCGGCGACGCGCCCGGACGGGACGTCGACGGTGACCGTGGTGACCCCGTCATCCGCGGCGTCGACCAGCCCGGAATCGATGGCCCACACGCCGAGGGCGATGGTGCCGTGCCCGCACGCCGTCGAAAAGCCGTCCTTGTGCCAGAACAGCACGCCGAGGTCCGCGCCGTCGTCGTCGGGCGGAACGATGAATCCGCCGTACATGTCGGCATGGCCGCGCGGTTCGTTGCAGAGCAGGCGGCGGTAGCGGTCGATCTCTTCACTGCGCTGGGCGAACACCCGCCGCGCCCCGACCGTCTCGCCGGGGATGGGCGGCATCCCGTCGAGGATGATCCGGAACGGCTCGCCGGCCGTGTGGTAGTCGACCGTTCGGACAGAGAGGGATGGCGTCATCGTCATGGCTCAACGATAGCGCGACAATGTGTGACATTGCACTGCTTGGCGACGCTGACGTCGACGACGACTCGTGGCGCTGCCTACGCCGCGCTGGCGGCCTTGGCGCGGTGCTTGCGCACCTTGGCGCGGTTGCCGCAGCGCTGCATCGAGCACCAGCGTCGGCTGCCGGCGCGGGAGGTGTCGAGATAGATCAGCGAGCAGTCATCGGCCGAGCAGCTGCGGATCCGCCCTCCGGCCTCCGGCCCGAACAGGCGCACGGCCTCGCGGGCGAGGGTGGAGAGCGCCTGCTGCGTGCGCACGCTGGCGTGCCCGGCCTGGCGGGTTCCGCCGCCGAGGGCCGGCGGAACGTCGGGGGTCGCGGCGAAGAGGTTGACGATGTCGATGTCGGATGCCGGCAGCTCAGCGCCCAGCGAGGAGGCGACGGCGAGGCGGGCGATCGAGTCGCGGAGGCCCCGCGCATCGTCGAGGTCGCCGGGCCTGGGCGCGCCCTGCACGGAACCGAAACGCTCGGCCAGCCAGGCGATGAGGCTGTCGAGGCTGTGCAGCAGCTCGGCGCCCGCACCGGAATCGTCACGACCGCCGTCTGCCTGCTCGGCGACGATGCTGCCGGTGTAGGCGAAATCGAGCGCGGCGGAGCCGGAATCGAACCACCAGCGTGTGCCGTCATCCGGGGCCAACCACTGACCCGTGGGGATCACAACACTCGCAACTGCCATGTAACTACGGTATCGGGTTACGACAGAGTGACTGAACTCGGCCGCCGGCCTCAGCTGGTGCGCGCCGCCGCCAGACGCCTGGCGGCCGGGGTGATCACGCGGTGCTCCCAGACGATGAGATTGGCCATCGAGAAACCGCGGCCGCAGACGCCGCAGGAGAGCTGGCGCACCGGCTTGCGGTAGCGGTAGTGCGTGTGACCGGCCGGGCAGAGTCCGAGCCATGGGGCGAGCTCGTCGGCGATCTCGCCGTGGTGGGTGCGTTCACCCTCGTAGCCGAGCTCGCGGGCGATCGTCGCCCAGCGTGGACCGTGGCCCGCCCGAGAGCCGGCGAGTGCGTGCGCGACCTCGTGCAGCAGGATCTGGTGGATCTCGTCGTCGTCGTAGCGGGCGGCGAGATAGCGGGAGACCGTGATGCGTTTGGCGGTGAAATTGCACAGGCCGGCGCGCTTCTTGGCATTGTCGAAGCCGAAGCTCCAGACGGCAGGGTTGAGGTGCAGGGCAATGAGCGCATTCGCCCAGTGCCTCACACGTTCGAGATCTGCCATGGCATGAGAATACTGCCGAGAACCGACGCGGCGGAATGCCCGGGTTTCAGCTGGTTCAGGCGCTGCGCTCGACGCGGCCGATGAGCGGAACCGTGGCCGCCATCGACTCGGCGATCAGCGACTCGACGACGAGCACGGAGGTGAGCGAGGTCTCCATCTGATCGGCGGGGGCGCCGTGCTTCTCGCGGAGGAAGACCGCGGCCTTGAAATCGGCGAGGGCGGCGGGAAGATCGCCGCCGTCGAAGTGCACCTTGCCGCGGTGCTGGCGGGCGAAGGCCTCGATGCGGGTCCACTCGTGGGTGGCGGCATCCTCGGCGACGGCCGTCATCTCGGCCTCGGCCTCGACCAGCTTGCCCTGGAACTGCAGCACCTGCGCGCGGCGCAGCCTGGCGGCGGCGAGATCCTTGCGCTGGCCCGTGAAGCGGGTGAGGCGCAGGGCCTCATTCGCGACGTCGAATGCCTCGTCGAGGCGGCCGAGCAGGCGCAGCAGCGATGTGCGTTCGGCCAGAGCGCTGAGGCTGCGCAGATCGGCGATCTCGGCGAGCCGCTCTGCGGCGGCTGCCGTGTCGACCTTCTCGCGCAGTGTGACGGGGTCGTAGCCAAGAATGATGCTCAGTGGATTATCCAGACGTGCGTCGCGATGCTCTCGCGTGGCGGGGTGTTGCTCTCCACGATAACCCGCGCCCGGCCCACAGACGGGGGCCGCCACGCCCATCGCGGGAGTCCTGTGTGTGGCTCAGCCGCCGGCCGGCACGAGCGCGACCTGCCACAACCGGTCGTCGTCGCCGGCCGGGTCGCCCCGCCCGTCGGTGTTGTTGCTGAGGAACCACAGCGTTCCGTCCGGCCCGGCCGCCACGTCGCGGATGCGCCCGAACGCCCCGGTGAAGAGCGCGGTCGGCGGCTGGCCGGCATCCGGAACCCAGCGCCAGATGCGCTCGCCGCGGAGTGCGGCGATGAACACGGTGTCGCTGATGACGGCCAGACCGCTCGGGCTGGCCTCGCTGGTCGACCACTGCAGCACGGGGTCCACGAAGCTCGGGTCGCCCGCCGCGCCCTCGACGACCGGCCAGCCGTAGTTGGCGCCAGGCGTGATGAGGTTGAGTTCGTCCCACGTGTTCTGGCCGAACTCGCTCGCCCAGAGCCGCCCGCGCGAGTCCCAGCCGATGCCCTGCGGGTTGCGGTGGCCGATGCTCCAGACGAGGCTGCCGAACGGGTTGTCGCTCGGCACCGCGCCGCTCGGCGTCATGCGCAAGATCTTGCCGCCGAGGCTGTCGGCGTTCTGCGCATTGGCGCTGTCGCCGGCGTCCCCGGCCGTCGCGTAGAGCATGCCGTCGGGGCCGAAGGCGATGCGCCCGCCGTCGTGGTTGCTCGCGCGCGGGATCCCGCTCGCCACCGGCTCCGCCGCCCCGAGCGCCAGCGCGCCTGGCGCCCCCTGCAGCGGCATCCGCACGATGCGGTTGTCGGAGTCGCTCGTGAAGTAGGCGTAGATCCAGGTGCCGGATGTCGCTGCCGGCGGCGTACCTGCGCCGGGCGTCAGAGCCGCGTTGACCGAGCGCGCGGCGAGCCCGAGCAGACCGCCCTCTCCGCCGTGGGCGACGCCGTCGACGGTGCCGACGACGCGGGTGCTGCCGTCGCCGAGCAGCTCCAGGATGTCGCCCGTGTCGCGCTCGCTCAGCAGGGTGGTGCCGTCGGGGAGCACGGTGCCGTCCGCCGTGGTCACGGCCGGTGCGGCCCCGGACGCCGCAGCGCCGGCCGCGCCGATGCCGGCAGCCGTCATCCGCAGGATCGACCACGGCGCATCGAGCCCACCGGTCACAGCCCCCGGCTCACCGCTCGGCTGCACGGGAACGAGCACGGGCAGCGCGGATGCCGGCGCGGTCGCGGTCGGCCGCGGATCGGGGCTCGGCGGCGCCGGGCTCGGTGCGCGCTCCGGCACGGTCGCCGTGCAGCCGCTCAGTACGGCCAGCGCCAGCACCGCAGCGCTCAGTGCCGCACCGAGTACCTGCCGTCCTCTGCCCTGCACCGGTCCTCCCGCCGTCGGGTCTCTCCAGTCTGCGCTCTCGCGCTCGCCGAATCCAGAGTCCATTGAGAGCGGTCAAATGGGCGCTTTTCGGGGGTGGTAAAGGCCATTTGACTGCTCTGAATGGTAAGCAGACGGGGGGGTTAGCGCTTGAGCTGGAAGATCGTGCGCTCCGGCAGCGGCGAGGCGGTCGCCGTGGCATCCGTCACGACGGTCCCGGCGTTCGCGAAGGCGTCGAGCTCCGCGCCGTCGATCACCTTGGCCGGATGCGGTCCGCCGGCGAGCAGGCGCGGCAGCCAGTCGGTGTCGATCGGGTTCGGCGCCGCCACGAACACGAAGTTGCCGAAGCGGCGGCCCTTCAGCACCTGGGCCTCCGCCATCGCGATCACGTTGGGGAGCACGGAGCGCAGCGTCGCGGCCTGCGCCTTGGCGAATGCGGAGCCGGGGCCGTCGGCGACGTTGACCACCATGACGCCGCGCGGGGAGAGCAGGGGAGCGGCGAGGGCATAGAACTCGCGGCTGGTCACGTGCGCCGGCGTGCGCGCACCGGAGAAGATGTCGATCACGACGAGGTCGACGGTGCCGCGCAGCCCGGGCGGCAGCTTGCCGAGCACCTCGCGGGCGTCGCCGTGGCGCACGCGGATCTGGGCGCGCTTCGACCACGGCAGGGCTGAGCGCACGAGGTCGACGAGGTCGCTCTCGATCTCGACGACCTGCTGGCGGGAGCCCGGCCTTGTCGCCTCGACGTATCGGGGGAGGGTGAGCGCTCCGGCGCCGAGGTGCACGGCCGTGATCGGTTCGCCGGGATCACCGATCAGGTCGATCACGTGGCCCATGCGCTGGATGTATTCGAAGAACAGCTCGCTCGGGTCCTCCATGTTCACATGCGACTGCGGCGTTCCGTCGACCACGAGCTGGTAGGCGCCCTCGACGTAGCTGTCGGGGGTGATCTCCGCCTTGTGCCCGCTGAGGGCGAGCGTGACGCTCGGGATGTCGTCGGTGCCGCGGCGTGAACTCATGTGTCCAGCGTAACGAGGCCGCGACGCGCCGTTATACCGGAGAATCGAAATCAGGTCAAGATTTGGCTGGACACGGCGCGTCAAAAGCCGTATGCTTGTTCTTTGCGCTCCCAGACATAACTATGCCTTCATATTGCGGTCGGCCTTGTGTCTCCTGATTTCATTCAGGCGCCACGCACATAGCGTCTGCGGAGTTCTCCTTACTGATCGTAACGACCCGACGGGGTCCACGGAGGTTATTTCCTTGGCTGCTGCGCGCAACGCAACCACCAACTCACCCAAGAACGGTCGCGCCGCATCGCGTCTCTCGTTCGCAAAGATCACTGACACCCTGACGGTCCCCGACCTTCTGGCTCTGCAGACCGAGAGCTTTGACTGGCTCGTCGGTAACGACGCCTGGAAGGCGCGTCTTGCAGAGGCAAAGGCCGCCGGCCGGACAGACCTGCCGGAGCACACCGGCCTCGACGAGATCTTCGAGGAGATCTCGCCCATCGAGGACCTCGGCGAAACGATGCAGCTCAGCTTCACCAACCCGGAGCTCGAGCCTGAGAAGTACACGATCGACGAGTGCAAGCAGAAGGGCAAGACCTACTCTGCGCCCCTCTACGTGAACGCCGAGTTCATGAACCACCTCACCGGTGAGATCAAGACTCAGACCGTGTTCATGGGTGACTTCCCGTTGATGACCCCCAAGGGCACCTTCGTGATCAACGGCTCGGAGCGCGTCGTCGTTTCGCAGCTCGTTCGTTCGCCCGGTGTGTACTTTGAGCGTCAGCAGGAGAAGACCTCCGACAAGGACATCTTCTCCGCACGCGTGATCCCCAGCCGTGGTGCATGGCTCGAGTTCGAGATCGACAAGCGCGACCAGGTCGGCGTTCGCATCGACCGCAAGCGCAAGCAGTCCGTCACCGTGTTCCTCAAGGCTCTCGGACTCACCTCCGAAGAGATCATGCAGGAGTTCAAGGGCTTCGCGTCGATCGAGCTCACCCTTGAGAAGGACGCCATCCTCACCAAGGAAGAGGCGCTCAAGGACATCTACCGCAAGCTCCGCCCGGGCGAGCAGGTTGCCGCCGAGGCCGCGCGTGCGCTGCTCGACAACTTCTACTTCAACCCGAAGCGCTACGACCTCGCCAAGGTGGGTCGTTACAAGATCAACAACAAGCTCGGCCTCGAGGCCCCGCTGACCGACTCGGTGCTGACCGTCCAGGACATCATCGCGACGATCAAGTACCTCGTGTCGCTGCACGACGGCCAGACCACCATGCGTGGCACCCGTCAGGGCAAGGCTGTTGACCTGCGTCTCGACACCGACGACATCGACAACTTCGGTAACCGTCGCATCCGCGCCGTCGGCGAGCTCATCCAGAACCAGGTTCGCACCGGTCTCTCCCGCATGGAGCGCGTCGTCCGCGAGCGCATGACCACGCAGGACATCGAGGCGATCACGCCGCAGACCCTGATCAACGTGCGCCCCGTCGTCGCCGCGATCAAGGAGTTCTTCGGAACGTCGCAGCTGTCGCAGT
>JBEVGZ010000161.1:0-4669 GCA_040511515.1 Microterricola sp. | reverse complement strand
TCGCGGTGCTGATGACCGCGGTCGGCAAGGCCGTCCGCCTGACCCTGCAGGTCTCGCTGCTGCTGGCATGGGCCATGCCCGTCGTCGCGGCGATGACCGTGTGGATCTGGCTGTTCGACCGCCGCCGCGGCGTCGTGAACTACCTGCTCGACATGATCCCGGGCGTCGACATGAACCGATTCGCGTGGCTCGAGCACCCCCTCACCTTCTTCATGGTCGCGAGCATCATCGTCATCTGGATGTCGGTGCCCTTCGTGGCATTCTCGGTCTACGCCGGCCTCACCCAGGTCTCCGACGAGGTGCTCGAGGCCGCCCAGCTCGACGGCGCGACCCCCTGGCAGCGCCTGCGCTTCATCATCATGCCGATGATCCGCCCCGTCATCGCGATCGTGCTGCTGCTGCAGCTGATCTGGGACCTGCGTGTCTTCACCCAGATCACCATGTTGCAGGATGCCGGCTCGCGCGCCTCGGAGTTCGATCTGCTCGGCACCTACATCTACAAGCTCGGGGCCGGCTCGCAGGACTTCGGAATGGCCTCGGCCGTCTCCATCTTCGTACTCGTGCTCACCGTCGCGATCAGCTGGTACTACGTGCGCAGCCTGCTCAAGGAGGACGAACAGTCATGACCACAGCAACCACCCCAGCACAGATCCCTGCGCGGTCAGCCGACAAGCGACCGTCCGGACGCAGCCCCAAGGTGCGCACCCGCCCGCCGCTCCGGTTGAGCCGCGTGATCTACTCGGCCATCGCGATCGCCGTCGCCATCGGCTGGGTGTTCCCGGTCTACTGGATGATCAACTCCTCGCTGCTGCCCAACCGCACGCTGCAGTCCTTCATCCCCACGTTCTTCCCCGTCAACGGCTCGCTGAACAACTACGCGAACACCCTTGAGGACGGCACGTTCTTCTCTGCGCTCGGGATCAGTCTCTCCGTCACCCTGATCGCGGTGTTCTTCTGCCTGCTCTTCGCGTTCCTGGCCGCCGTGGCAATCAGCCGCTTTCGGTTCAAGGGCCGCAAGAGCTTCGTGCTCGCCGTCCTCATCGTGCAGATGCTCCCGGCGGAGGGCCTGTTCATCGCCCAGTACAAGATGGTCGCCAGCGTCGGCCTGTTGAACTCGATCATCGGATTGAGTGTCATCTACACCGCGGCCGTCGTGCCGTTCACGATCTGGATGCTGCGCGGCTTCGTCGCCGGCATCCCGGCCGACCTCGAAGAGGCCGCCATGGTCGACGGCCTCAGCCGCACCCAGGCCTTCATGCGAATCACCTTCCCGCTGTTGGCGCCGGGGCTCGTCGCGTCCGGTGTCTTCGCCTTCCTTCAGGCGTGGAACGAATTCACCGTCGCGCTCGTGCTGTTGCCAGCCGAGGCGATGCAGACGCTGCCTCTCTGGTTGCGCGGCTTCATCCAGGCCAGCGCCACCCGTGAGACCGATTGGGGCCAGGTCATGGCAGCGTCGACCCTCGTCGCCGTGCCCGTGATCGTCTTCTTCCTCATCGTGCAGGGCCGCATGACCAGCGGGCTCGTCAGCGGGGCGGTCAAGGGATGACTCTGCTCGCCAACGACCAGGCCACGCAGGCCGAACTGCGTCGCAGGGTCTCCACCACCTTGCTGCCCGGATTCGTCGGAACCGTGCTCCCCGAGTGGCTCGCCGAGCGGCTCCGCGACGGCCTCGGCGGTGTGTGCCTCTTCGGCATGAACATCGAGTCGGTCCAGCAGCTGCGCGCGCTGACGGCCGCCATCCGCGCCGCCAACCCGCACGCGATCATCGCCATCGACGAGGAGGGTGGCGACGTCACCCGGCTCTACTACGACATCGGCTCGCCGTACCCGGGGGCAGCGGTGCTCGGCCGCGGCGACGACCTCGAGCACACCGAGAACGTGGGCAGACTGGTCGGGTGGGAACTGCGCCGGTCCGGCTGCAACCTCAACTTCGCGCCGTCGATCGACATCAACTCCAACTCCGACAACCCCGTCATCGGCGTGCGGAGCTTCGGCGTCGAACCGGAGCGGGTCGCCGCGCACGCCGCGGCGTGGATCCGCGGCCACCAGCAGACCGGGGTCGCCGTCAGCGCCAAGCACTTCCCTGGCCACGGCGACACCGCCGTCGACTCGCACCTCTCGCTGCCCGTGATCGAGCGCAGCATCGATGAGCTGCGCGAGCGCGAACTCGTTCCGTTCCGCGCCGCGGTCGCCGCCGGTGCACGCACGATCATGAGCTCGCACATCCTGTTGCCCCAGATCGATCCCAATCAGCCCGCGACGTTCTCTGCCGACATCCTGCAGGGGCTGCTGCGCACCGAGCTCGGCTTCGACGGCGTCATCGTGTCGGATGCCCTGGACATGAAGGGCGCCAGCGGGGTGCACGGCATCGCCGAGGCCGCCGTCCGGGCGCTCATGGCGGGCTGCGACCTGCTCTGCATCGGCACGGAGAACAGCGACGCCCAGATGGACGAGATCGAGGCGGCCGTTCTGGCCGCGATCGGCTCCGGGCGACTCAGCGCCGAGCGGATCGATGATGCCGCCGGCCGCGTCATCCGCCTGGCCGAGGAATCGGCGGCGCTCGAGGCGGCCATCCCGGTCCCGGATGCCGTCGACACCGCAACCGATCCGATCCTCTCCACCGACCGGGTCATCGACACCTTCTCCCTCTCCGAGCGTGCCGCCAGCTGGCTGGCTGCCGGAACGCGGGCGCAGACCGTCGTGCGCATCGACACGGTGGCGAACATCGCCGTCGGCGTCGCGCCGTGGGGCCCGTTCGCCGAGATCGCAGAGGGAACGGTTGCGGCCGACCCCGCCTGGCTCGAGGCGAACGTCGTGCCCATTTCGGCGGCCGCACCGACGCTCCCCGCGCTGAGCGGTCCCGTTCTCGTCATCGGCAAGGACAACCACCGGCACGGATTCGCGACCGCCGCGATCGACGCCCTGCGCGCGGAGAACCCGGAGGTGCTCGTGATCGACGCCGGCTGGCCGTCGGATGACCGCGCCTACGCGGACATCGCGACCTTCGGAGCGTCCCGACTTCTCGGGCGTGCACTGCTCGCCCTGCTGAATGCGGAGAATGGGCAGGAGCGCCGGGCGTGAGGATCGGCATCGACATCGGTGGCACCAAGACGGCTGCCATCGCGGTGTCTGACGATGGCACCTTCGGCGAGGTCGTCAAACGCGCGACCGGGTTCGGCGGGCGCGCGGTGCTGGACAGCGCGGAGACGAGCGTGCGGCTGCTGGCCGCCCGCTCCGGCCTCGCGGTGTCGGCGCTGCGCTCGATCGGCGTCGGCATCCCCGGCGCCGTCGACAGTGCGAGCGGCGTCGTCTCGCACGCCGTGAACCTCGGTGTGTCCGAGTTGGCGCTCGGCGCGGAACTCGGCCGGCGCATGGGTGTTCCCGTGCACGTCGAGAACGACGTCAAGGCGGCCGCGCTCGGCGCCCACCACCTCACGAGCATCGGTGCAGGGCCGGGCGAGGGTGCCGGGAGCATGGCCTACCTGAACCTCGGCACTGGCCTGGCGGCCGGAATCGTGCAGAACGGGGTGCTGCTCCGCGGTGCAAGCGGGGCCGCTGGCGAAATCGGACACCTGCCCGTCGACCCGCGCGGCGAACTCTGCGGCTGCGGCCAGCGCGGCTGCCTCGAAACGGTCGCCTCCGGCTCCGCCCTCGCACGCATGTGGCCGAGCGACGCTGCCCTTCCCGCGGCCGATCTCTTCGAACGCGCCGCGGCCGGAGACGCGAAGGCGCTCGCCGTTCAGCGCACCTTCTTCGAGGGCGTCGCAGCCGGCGTGCGCATGCTCGTGCTCACGGTTGACGTCGATCGCGTCGTGATCGGTGGTGGATTGAGCGCTCTGGGGGAGCCGCTGATTCACGGCGTCCGCGGTGTACTGGCAGACTGGTCTCTGAGCTCCCCGTTCCTGGCCTCCCTGCGGCTCTCCGACCGCGTGCAGCTCATTCCCATCGGTTTTCCGGCCGCTGCGTTTGGTGCGGCATTAGTAGGAGTGAAGTAATGGCAGAGATCATCATCGTCAAGAATGCGGCCGCCGCCGGCGAGCTGGCTGCAGAGGCGATCCTGCGCCTCGTGGCCCGCAAGCCGGATGCCGTGCTCGGCGTCGCGACGGGCTCGACCCCGCTGAGCACCTACCAGGCCCTCGCCCGCACGGTGAAGGCGGAGAACCTCGACCTCAGCGCGGTGCGCGGCTTCGCCCTCGACGAGTACGTCGGCATTCCCGTCGAGCACCCGGAGAGCTACCGCTCCGTCATCACCCGCGAGGTTGTCGAGCCCCTCGGGCTCACCCCGTCACTCGTGCACGTGCCGAACGGCCGGCTCGACGGCATCCAGTATGCGGGCGACGAGTACGAGGCTGCGATCCGGGCAGCCGGGGGCGTCGACCTCCAGATCCTCGGCATCGGCCGCACCGGGCACATCGGCTTCAACGAGCCCGGCTCATCGCTTGCCTCGCTCACCCGCACCAAGACGCTGACCGAGCAGACCCGCATCGACAACGCCCGCTTCTTCGACTCCATCGACGACGTCCCGACGCACTGCATCACGCAGGGCCTCGGCACGATCCTGCGTGCAGAACACCTCGTACTCCTGGCATTCGGCGAGGCCAAGGCGGATGCCGTCGCCGCCGCCGTCGAGGGCGCCGTGACGTCGAGCCAGCCCGGCTCCGTCATCCAG
>JBEVGZ010000160.1:0-3554 GCA_040511515.1 Microterricola sp. | reverse complement strand
GGGAGCGCGAGCTGCACACCAGCGACCCCGAGTACTACAAGTGAACCCAGAGGCTCTTCCTCGAGCTGTACAAGAAGGGCCTGGCCTACCGCAAGGAGAGCTGGGTCAACTGGGACCCGGTGGACCAGACCGTCCTGGCCAACGAGCAGGTGCTCGCCGACGGCACATCGGAGCGGAGCGGCGCCGTCGTCGTCAAGAAGCGTCTGACGCAGTGGTACTTCAAGATCACCGATTACGCCGACCGCCTGCTGGACGACCTCGACCAGCTCGAGGGCCACTGGCCGTCCAAGGTGCTGCAGATGCAGCGGAACTGGATCGGCCGTTCCATCGGTGCCGACGTCGAGTTCGAGATTGAGGGCCGCGAGGAGCGCGTCCCCGTCTTCACGACCCGCCCTGACACGCTCTGGGGTGCGACGTTCATGGTCGTCGCCCCGGATGCCGCCCTGGCGGCCGAGCTCGTCGACGGCACGAGCCCCGAGGTGCAGCAGCGCTTCGCCGACTACCTCACCGAGGTCGGTCAGAGCACCGAGATCGAACGCCAGGCGACCGACCGGGCGAAGACCGGCGTCTTCCTGGAGCGCTACGCGATCAACCCGGTCAACGGGGAGCGCCTGCCCATCTGGGCCGCCGACTACGTGCTCGCCGACTACGGCCACGGCGCCGTCATGGCCGTGCCGGCGCACGATCAGCGCGACCTCGACTTCGCCCGCACCTTCGACCTGCCCGTGCGCGTCGTCCTCGACGTGCCGAACACGAACGAGGACGGCGCGAGCAACGACCCGAGCGAGACCGGAATCGCCCTCGCCGGCTCCGGCACCCTCATCAACTCGGGTCCGCTCGACGGCCTGAGCAAGGCCGACGCCGTTCCGCGCGCCATCGAGATCCTCGAGGCCGACGGCCGCGGCCGCGCCGCCAAGAACTACCGCCTGCGCGACTGGCTGATCTCCCGCCAGCGCTACTGGGGCACCCCGATCCCGATCATCCACGGCGAAGACGGAACGGAGCACGCCGTTCCGCTGGAGCAGCTGCCCGTCCTGCTACCGGATGCCGCCGGCCTCGACCTGAAGCCGAAGGGCACATCGCCGCTCGGCGGTGCAGCCGACTGGGTGAACGTCCCGAACCCCGTCGACGGCACTCCGGCCAAGCGTGACGCAGACACCATGGACACCTTTGTGGACAGCTCGTGGTACTTCCTGCGCTTCCTCAACCCGAACGACGACACGAAGGCCTTCGACGTCGATGAGGCCAAGAAGTGGGCGCCGGTCGACCAGTACGTGGGCGGAGTCGAGCACGCGATCCTGCACCTGCTCTACGCGCGCTTCATCACCAAGGTTCTGCACGACCTCGGCTACCTCGACTTCGAGGAGCCGTTCAAGGCACTGCTGAACCAGGGCATGGTCATCCTCGACGGTGCCAAGATGAGCAAGAGCAAGGGCAACATCGTCTTCTTCACCGAAGAGGTCGACAAGCACGGCGTCGACGCCGTGCGCCTGACGATGGCCTTCGCCGGCCCGCCGGAGGACGACATCGACTGGGCCGAGGTCTCGCCCGTCGGCTCCGCCAAGTTCCTCGCCCGCGCCTGGCGCATCGCCAACGACGTCACGAGCGCTCCCGGCGTCGACCCGGCCGGCGGCGACCAGGCCCTGCGCCGCGTCACACACCGCTTCCTCGCCGACGCCCCCGGCCTGACGGAGGCGTTCAAGTTCAACGTCGTCGTCGCGCGCCTGATGGAGCTCGTCAACGCCACCCGCAAGGCGATCGACTCCGGTGCCGGCCCGGCGGACCCCGCCGTGCGCGAGGCCGCCGAGACGACGGCGCTCGCCCTCAACCTCTTCGCGCCGTACCTGGCCGAGGAGATGTGGGAGAAGCTCGGCTTCGAGCCCTCCGTCGCCCTGGCACAGTGGCGCACGGCGGAGCCGGCCCTGCTCGTCGAGGACTCCGTCACCGCCGTCGTGCAGGTCAACGGCAAGGTGCGCGACCGCCTCGAGGTGTCGCCGCAGATCACCGAGGCAGAGCTCGAAGCTCTCGCCATGGCATCCGATGCCGTCACGAAGGCGATCGGCGACAGCGAGATCATCAAGGTGATCGTGCGCGCGCCGAAGATCGTGAACATCGCGATCCGCGGCTAAACCACCTCTCAGCACCCTCGATGGCGCCTCTCCTGCACAGGCAGGGCAGGCGCCATCGTGGTGTTCTGAGGGAAGGGTTGCGAACGACTTTCCACAGTGGTTATGGTGCACCTGCCCTTGCGTCGAAACTCATTGAGTATCGCGCTCCGCGAAAGCTTGAGGCTGTGTCGTCATGAAGCTACCAATCGCTGAATTGCATCTCCATCTCGAGGGGACACTTGAGCCGGAGTTCATCGTGGAAACAGCCGCTCGAAACGGCGTCCAGCTGCCCTGGTCCTCGCTAGCGGACCTCAAGAGTCGCTACACGTTCACCGACCTGCAGTCGTTCCTCGATCTGCTGTACACGAATCTCGAGGTCCTCCGTACGCGTGCTGACTTTGAGATGATGACCCGCAGCTACCTGGAGCGCGCGTCAGCCGCCGGCGTTCGCCATGCGGAAGTGTCATTCGATGCACAGGCTCACACGCTGAGAGGCATCCCCCTGGACGTTGTGGTCGGCGGTATCCGGGACGCCCTCGACGTCAGTGAGGCACAATACGGACTCACGACGAAACTATTTGTTTCGTTCTGGCGGGATCGGCCTCCGGCGGAGGCATTGGAGATCCTCGCAACGCTTCTCAGTTCTGAAGCTCGTATCGATGGGATCGGGCTCGACTCCGCAGAAGTCGGACACCCGCCAGAACTCTTCATCGACGTGTACGCGCTTGCACGCGAGCACGGGCTTCACGTAGTCGCCCATGCTGGCGAAGAGGGCCCACCGCAGTACATTGCCGACTCCCTGGATCTGTTGCACGTGGAGCGCATTGATCATGGCAATCGGTGCCTCGAAGATGATGAGCTTGTTGCCAGGCTCGCTTCAGAGAGAGTGCCGATGACCATCTGTCCGCTGTCGAATGTTCGACTTCGAATTGTCGACACGATGTCCCAACACCCGTTGCTGAGAATGCTCGACAAAGGACTGCTCATCTCCGTCAACTCCGACGACCCCGCCTATTTCGGTGGATACATCGATTCGAATTTCGCCGCGGTCACCGAACAATTCACGCTCGACCCTGAGATGCTTGCTCAGTTGGCACGGAATTCAGTCGAGTCCTCTTTTCTCGACGACGACGGTCGAAAGCGGCTGTACGGAGAAATCGACGCGTGGCTCAGCGCGGAAGCTGCCGGCTCGTAAGTCACTAGCGCCTCTCCTGCACAGGCAGGGGAGTCAGCTTCGTTGTGCACAGCTGCGTCACCGAGCGCTCTGGCAGTGTGGGCTCTTCCTAGGCTGCTGGCATGGAGCCCCGACCAGCGCCGACGTCCGAGCTGGACCAAGCAACGGCATTGGCTGCGCTCGCGCCATCCGCACGGGCGCCGTCGCGGCGCGCCCGGCTGGGCGTCGGGGCCGCGATCGTGCTGTTCATCCTCGCCCTGCTCACCGCCGTG
>JBEVGZ010000159.1:0-2683 GCA_040511515.1 Microterricola sp. | reverse complement strand
TCGTCACCGACGATGCGTCCGTCGTCGATGACGATCACCCGGTCGAAGCCGGCGAGCAGCTCGAGCTGGTGCGTCACGACGATGACCTGCTGGTCGAGGCCCGTGAGCATCTCGGTGATGAGGCGGGCGTTGCGGGCGTCGAGCAGCGTCGTCGGTTCGTCGGCCACGACGATCGCCGGCTCCGTCACGAGCACGGATGCCAGCGCGAGCAGTTGTTTCTGACCGCCGGAGAGCCGGTGCGCGGCGTGGTCAGCGTGCCCGGCGAGGCCGAAGCGCTCCAGGGTCGCCGCGACCCGCTGCGCGCTCTCTGCCGCGCTGAGGCCGCGCCGGCGCAGGCTGAACGCGACGTCCTCGGCCACCGTGGGCATCACGATCTGGTTGTCGGGGTTCGTGAACACGAAGCCGACGCGGCGGCGCACCTCGCGGCCCTTCTTGCTCACATCGAGCCCGTCGACGGTGACGCGGCCGTGATCGGGCGTGACGAGCCCGTTGATCATGCGGGCGAGCGTCGACTTGCCTGAGCCATTGGCGCCGACGATGCCGACCCGGTGCTCGCTGACCGTCAGCTCGATGTCCTGCAGCACTCGGCGCTCGCCGTAGCCGTGCGAGACACCCTCGAACACGACGGGGCTCATGCTGCACGCTCCACGAGCATGGCGATGCCCTGGCCGCCGCCGATCGAGCAGGCGGCGAGTCCGTAGCGGGCGTCGTCCCTGGCGAACATGCGCGCGGCGAGCCGCACAAGGAGCACGGCTCCGGATGCGCCCCAGGGGTGACCGAGGGCGATGGCGCCGCCATCGGCGCAGATGCGGTCCTCATCGAGACCGACGGCGTCGCTCACCGCGAGGAGCTGCGATGCGAAGGCCTCGGTGATCTCGATGGCGTCGAGCTCGGATGCCGCAACTCCCGTGCGGGCGAGCAGGCGCTCGATCGCTGCGGCGGCACCGATTCCGGGCAGGGCGGGATCCGAGCCTGACGCCGCGCTCGCGACGATGCGGAGGCCGGGCAGACCGAGTTCGGCGCGCACCGCTTCGCTGGTCACGGCCATGACGGCCGCGCCGTCCGAGACTCCGCAGGAGTTGCCGGCCGTGACGGTTCCGCCCGCGGTGAATGCGGGGCCGAAGCGGGCGAGGCGGCTCGCGTCGAGCGTCGCCCGTGGCCGCTCGTCGCTGGCGACTCCGCCGATCGAGACGATCTCAGCGTCGAAGCCGCCGCGCTCGCGGTGGGCGCTCGCCAGCTCGTGCGATCGTGCGGCCCAGTCGTCCTGCCGTCGGCGCGAGATGCCGAAACGGCGGGCGACGGCATCGGCGGCCTCGCCCATCTCGGGGTCCGGCCAGCCGCTCGGCGCGAACGGGGCGCGAGTGTACCGCCGTGGTTCGCTGTCGCCGTGGGGCGGCCAGAACCGCCATGGCGCCGTGGATGCCGACTCCGCCCCGCCGGCGAGCACGAGCTCGGCGTCGCCGGTGCGCACGATCATCGCGGCCTGCGCGACGGCCTCGAGCCCTGAACCGCACTGCCGGTCGACGGTGACGGCCGGAACGCTCTGATCCAGGCCGGCGCGCAGTCCGGCAAGCCTGGCGACGTTCCCGCCAGGCCCCATGCAATTGCCGAGCACGATCTCGCCGATCGGCCTGCCGGAGGCCGCCACCTCGTCGGCGACGGCGCGCAGAACGGGCGCGGCGATGCCGTCGACGCTGTGGCCCGACAGCCCTCGGCCGCTCTTGGCGATGGCGCTCCGCTTGGCGGCCACGATCACCGCGCCGGGCATCGGTGCATCGCCGGGGTGCGGCATCCTGCTGCTAGGCATCGCTTGGAGCTCCAATTTCGCTGAAGGGGATCGTGCCGTCCTCGAGCCCGGCCCGCAGCACGCCCTTGGCCAGTTTGCCAGACGCGGTGCGGGGGATCGTGTCGACGAGCAGCCACCGGCGGGGGCGTTCGATCGGCGTGAACAGACCGCGCGCGGCCGCCAGCACCGCGTCGTGTGCCTCCGCGCCGTCGAGCTCCGCTGTGCGTTCGAGCACGGCGAGCACGCTCTCGCCGAGGATCGGGTGGGGTTCGGCCAGCACGGCGGCGCTGCCGACACCGGGGAGGGCCTCGATTGCTCGCTCGATGTCCTCACTCAGCACGGTGCTCCCCGCGGTGGTGACGGCGGCATCCGCGCGGCCGCGCACTCGCACGGCGCCGTCGCCGCTGAGCTCGATGAGGTCGCCGACGCTGGCGAAGCCGCGGTCGTCGAGGAGGAGCGCGCCGCCGCTCGCCGAGCCGACGTAGCCCAGTGATAGGTAGGGGGAACGCACCCAGGCGGAGCCGTCGCCGCTGCGCACTCCATCGCGCAGCTCGAGCTCGACGCCGGGGAAGGCGCGGAGCGCGCCCGAACGGTCACTGATGGCGACGAAGGAGAGCTCCGCGGCCCCGTAGTACTCGGTGACGGCGCTGCCGCGTTGCTCAGCGGAGGCACGCCCGGCCTCTGGCAGGGCGGCGCCGGCGACGATGATGCGCCGGGGGAGCCGCTCTGCCGAGAGGAGTCTGCGCAACACGGCGGGCGTGCAATGCACGGCGCTCGCCGTGGCGGGGTCGTCGCTGAGCTCGGCTCCCAGCCACAGCGTGTGCAGGGCCGCGAAGAGGTGCATCGAGACGTGCAGCGGCCCGGTGAGCGCGACGGTGTCGTCGCGGCCGAGCCCCG
>JBEVGZ010000158.1:0-2531 GCA_040511515.1 Microterricola sp. | reverse complement strand
CACCAGCCCGGCTAAACTCGCCCCAGAGTCGTTCGCCCTGCAACCTTCCGGAGCCCGCCATCGCCTTCCTCGCCCCCGATACTCGCGCGGCACTCGAGTTGCTGCTCTCACGTGACACGGCATCGGAGGCGGCACCGGATGCCGCGACCGCCGCCCTCGGCCGTCTCGCCGCCATCCGAGGCCTGCTCGCCACGCTCGAGGCGGAGCCCGCGACGCTCGCCGCCGTCCGTGAGGCCGTCGCGGCCGGGGTGAGTTGGGACCGCGTGGGTGAGGCCGCCGGGCTCAGCCCCGCCGCCGCGAAGGCGCGGTGGCAGGGCAGCGATGAGGAGATCGCCGCCCGGCACGAGGCCGGTCGCAAACGCTCGGCCCGCCCGAGCGCGAAGCCCACGGATCTGCCCGGACTCTCGGTGGCCGAGGCGGCCGAGAAGCTCGGCGTCTCTGTACAGGCGATCTACCTGCGGGTGTCCCGCGGCCAGCTCGAGGCGCAGACCGTCGAGCTGCCGGACGGGCGCCGCTACAAGCGGGTGTTCCCGAGCGACTGAGCGGTCCATCAGTCGTGCCCGCGCGGGTGTGCGCGCTAGCTCTGCTGACCGCGCACGATGCCGGACGGGACGCCGGGCATCAGGCCGAGCGGCGCCAGGTGGAGCTCCGCCCCGCTCTGGTTGAGCGCGTAGCACTGCCAACCCGGACCGCCTTCGCCGAACAGCTCGAATCCGGCGCGGGAGCCGCCGGCATCCGGCACGTAGGCCGCGACGGTCACCTGGCAGGCCCTGTCCGCCGTTGCCGCCGACACGCTGACGGTCGTGAGGATGGTCGGCAGAACCAGCCCGAGCACGCAGAGCAGCACGACGATCTGCGTCAGGCGCCTGCGCCGATTGCCGTGCAGGGGCCGGGAATCGTCGTCGTCGTGAATGGCGAGTTCTGGATAGTTGGTCATCGCTTCCATCATCTCAGTTCGCGCGCGTCGCTCGGTCCGAGCGGTCCGATGGATGCCAGCGCGACCGGGCCCGTCGCGCTCGTCAGCGGATGGTCAGAATCGAGGCGACGCCGGCCCCGCTGGCCAGCAGCGTCACGAGCGCAGCCAGCGCCAGCGCCGTAGGGCTGCTCGTCGGGGGAGCGCCGACGGCACGCAGCAGCTGGCGCTTGCGCACAGAGGAATAGGCGGTCGCGGCCGCGGCGGCGAGCAACAGCGCGGCGCCGACGGCAAGAAAGAGCGGAGCGCTGCCCACCAGGCCGGCGCGCAGCACGAGCACGCCGTTCACCGCGACGGCCAACGCCGTGCGGTTCCACGCCAGGGCGGTGCGTTCCGGTTGCAGACCCGGGTCGCGCGGCGGGCGCCCCGCTGGGTTCGCGCTGGTCATCGAGGGTTACCCGAACACCATCAGCACGGCGATGACGGCGGCAGCGACGAGCGAGAAACCGGCCAACAGTGGCAGCAGCAGTGTGAATGGCAGCGGTTCACCGGTGCGCATCGCGATCTCGTTCGCGCGCCAGCGGGTGTAGGCGATCACGCTGAGCACGGCACCGATCACGGCGAGCAGCACGGCGAGGGCGACCACGACCCAGCGCGGGCCGAGCGAGTGCGAGAACTGGTGCAGCAGCACGCCGCCGGCCAGCAGGGCGAGCGCGGTGCGGATCCAGGCGAGGAAGGTGCGCTCGTTCGCGAGCGTGAAGCGGTAGTCGGGCTCTTCGCCCTGCTGTCGCCACCGGGGGTTCTGCATCTGGTGCTCCTCGTCGCTTGCCGGCTTCCAGTATTGCGGATGCCGGCACCACTGGCCGTTCACCCCGCTTCGCTACGATCAGCGGGTGAACACGCTGCAACGCCACCTCGGCATCCCGGGAGCGATGGCCATCGGCCTCGCCTCGATGGTCGGCGCCGGCGTCTTCTTCGTCTGGGCACCCGCTGCCGCCGTCGCCGGGCCCGGGCTGCTGATCGGGCTGGTGATCGCCGCGGCGGTTGCCACCCTGAACGCGCTGAGCTCGGCCCAGCTCGCCATGGCGCATCCGGTCTCCGGCGGGGCATACGCATACGGTCGCGCCCTGCTCGGGCCGTGGTGGGGCTTCTCGGCCGGCTGGCTCTTCCTCGCGGGCAAGACCGCATCGGCCGGGGCGATCGCGCTGATCGCCGGCGGGTACCTGTGGCCGGGAAACGAGCGGCTCGTGGCCGTCACCGTGATCCTCGTGCTCGGCACCGTCAACGCCCTCGGGGTGCGCAGCACGGCCAGAGTCAGCGGCGCCGTCGTCACCGTCGTGCTCGCCGGGCTCTGCGCGCTGCTCGTGCTCGTGGCGCTCTGGCTCGCCGCGGGAGGTCAGGCGGGCGAGCAGACGGCCGGCGCGCCGCTCGGCGCGCTCCTCTCGGATGCCGGCTGGCTCGGCATCCTGCAATCCGCTGGGCTGTTGTTCTTCTGCTTCGCCGGCTACGCGCGCATGGCGACGCTCGGCGAGGAAGCCAGAAATCCCCGGCACACCCTGCCGCGCGCGATCCTGGCGGCGCTCGGTGTCCCCCCCGTGCTCTACGCGGCCGTCGGAAC
>JBEVGZ010000157.1:0-7898 GCA_040511515.1 Microterricola sp. | reverse complement strand
CGAAGGTTGCAGTCAGCTCGGCGGAAAAATAGGGGTGTGCTGCGACGCCGCCCCAGACGGCGATCTCAGCGGCTCCCGCGGCGCGTGCGGTTGCGGCGAGCGCGGTGCACGCCCGCGTGACGATGTCCATGGCCACCGGGTCACCGTGATCGGCGGCGTCGAGCACATCCGGGGTGAAACGGCCGAGTCGACGGGCCGGGTTGCCCTCTGCGCTCACCCATGCTGGCATCGCGGAGAGGTCACCGACCAGGGCGCGGGCGCGGTCCGTCAAGGCGGTGGCTGGGCCGCGACCATCGAGATCGCGCAGTGCAGCGGCAAGGCCCTCCTGGCCGATCCAGCGTCCACTTCCCTCGTCGCCGAGCCACGGACCCCAGCCGTCGATCTGGCGCGTAGCACCGTCATCGGCGACCGCGTATGCGATCGCACCGGTGCCGATGATCAGGATGACACCGGGACCGCCATCGAACGCGCCGGCGTGTGCGGCGAGGGCGTCGTTGATCAGGGCAACCGGGGCACCGGTGAACGCACGCACCTCCGCGACTAGATCCCGCGCGGTGATGCCGGCAGCCTCGACACCGGCCGCGCCGATTCCGACACCGGCCAGGGTTGCCACCTCCGCGGTGGGAAGTCGGAGAAACGGCACACGGATCGCGTCCGCAGACAGAGCGACGCCGTCGAGGTCGGCGACGCCGGGGGCACCGGGGCCGCTCTCCTCGGCGATCACTCCGTCGCCGTCGAACAGCCTGACGCGGCAGGACGTCTTCCCGAGGTCTACGGCCAGGTAGCGCGGCTCAGTCGACACGGTGTTCTCCGGCCGGGTGCGGTGCGGCACGCAGATGCAATCGGGAGATCCCGTTGAGCGGTGCAGGCAGCGTGAGACCACGCGGTGCCGGACTGATCGAACCTGCGATTCTGGCGATTCCCGGAACCAGGCTCACCGGGATGCGGTGCCACGAGCAGAAGCCGAGGAACGCGAAGAGCAGCGACTCCTTGAACTCGGGATCGATGCCGAGCTCGTCACTCGTGCGCAGACTCACCCCGCCGCGGGCCAGGGCGTCGGAGAGTTCGCGAATCAGGCTGGGGTTCAGCACACCGCCGCCGGAGGCGACAACCGTGCGAACCTCCGGCCCCGTGCGGTGCAGCACATCTGCGACGGTGATCGCCGTGTAGCGGGTGAGTGTCGCGATCAGCTCGGGGAGCTCGAGGCGCACGCCTGCGGCCGCCTCGGCGTTGCGAACGACGGCCAGCGTGAACGTCTCACGGCCGGTGCTCTTCGGCACAGCCTGTTCGAGATACGGATGCTCCAGCAGCGCCGCGAGAACGCCGTCGTGAACCGTGCCGGCAGCGGCAAGCGCCCCGTCGCGGTCGAACCCGAGCGCGCCGCCCGTGTGCTCTGCGACGGTCGCGTCGATGAGAACATTCGCGGGGCCCGTGTCGAAAGCGAGGGAGGAGCCATCCGTGCGCAGCAGCTGCAGGTTGGCGATCCCCCCGAGGTTGAGCGAGGCGACATCGACGGCAGGGCCGAAGAACGCCGCGTCAAACAATCCCATCAGGGGTGCGCCCTGACCACCGGCGGCGATGTCCGCGGCGCGCAGGTTGCTGAGCACCGGGGCATCGGTGGCTTCGGCGATCCAGGCCGGCTCACCGAGCTGAAGAGTGCCGAGTGCACGCCCGTCCTCGACCCAGTGGAACACGGTCTGGCCGTGTGAGACGACGAGATCCGGCGCGAGACCGGATTCGGAGATCGCGGTGGCCGCAGCGGCGGCGAAGCCTTGCCCGATCGCTGTCGTGAGCGCCGTGTGTGCTCCGGCGTCAAGCGACTCGCCATCGGCATAGGCGAGGATCCGAGCGCGAAGCGCCGGTTCCCAGTCGAGAGTGCGAGTCCACCGCGAGATGAGCGTGAGCTCGGGTGTGGCCGGATCGCCGCTCGTGCTCGCTTCGACCACGGCGACGTCGATCCCATCGGCGCTCGTGCCGGACTGGAGCGAGATGATGATCACGCCGGGGCCCCAGCGCAGATGAGCTCGGCGACGAGACCGGCGGACAGCGCGGAACTGGCGCGGGCGTCGATACGATCCAGGGTGCTCAGGTAGTCGTCGGCGGGAACAACACCGACGTTGACGACGACCGCGTCGGGCCGGGACGCGGCCAGATGTGCGAGGGCCTCCCGCTGAGCCCCCGGCACACCGATGCGGTCGACGAGGACCACGAGAGCATCGTCGCCACTGACGTCGCCGAGCATGTCATCGAGGTAGTCGAGCGAGCCGACGGCCCGCGGCGTCATCCGCGCCGGCGTCTCAAGCGCGCGGTGCGCCGCGAACGCGAGCCGGAACGCGTCGGACTCGTTGGCGACGGCCAGGGTGGCGCGGGCGCGCAGGTCGAGCAGGGACAGCCGCGCATTGGACCGCGCGACCTCACCGTGGATGCCGATCGCCGCCGCGGTGACGGCCGCCCAGTCGGGTTCAGCGTCCTGGGGCATGGCGAGGCTGCGCGCGGCCTCGAGCTCGGTCGCAAGCGAGCGAACCCGCTCTGCCGCGCGGCGCAGCTGCTCGAGCTCGAGCTCGCCCGATGCGACGGCCGCCAGCAGCGCGTCGCGCACCTCGAGGTAGTCCTGCCTGTCGGCGTCCGGCTCACCCGAGCCGCCGAGGTTGGTCTGCGGGTTGCCGATGCACAGCAGATCGGCGCCGGCCTGAATCGCCGCAACGGCACCGGGGCCCGCGCCGACGCTCTCACGGATCGCAGCCATGTCGAGCGCATCGGTCACGATCACGCCATCGAAACCCAGGGCACGAAGCTTGCCCAGGATGACGGGGTTCAGTGTTGCCGGTGCCTCCCCCCATGCCGGAACCCGGATGTGCGCGGTCATGATGGTGCGCACACCTGCGGCGATTGCCGCCCGGAAGGGCTCGAAGTGCACGTCTTCGATCTCACTGACCGCGATGCCCAGCTCGGGCAGGGCGAGGTGCGAGTCGGAGTGCGTGTCTCCGTGACCGGGGAAATGCTTGGCGCACGCAGCGACGGCGCCGGAGGACTGGATGCCGCGCACGGTCGCCGCGACATGTGCGGCGACGGACGGAGCACCGGTTCCGAAGGAGCGCACCCCGATGACGGGGTTCGCCGGATTGGTGTTCACATCGGCGACCGGGCCGAAGACCAGGTTGATGCCGACGGCGCTGGCTCGCGCCGCGATTGCGGCACCCACCGATGTGCTGAGGTCTGGGTCGTTCAACACACCAAGCTGCGCTGGCCCCGGAACCGTCGAGCCGTGAACGGACTCCAGTCGGGTGACGGTGCCGCCTTCCTCGTCCGTCGCAATGAGCGCGTTCGCGCGGTGTGCGCGAATCGCCGCGGAGAGTTCCCCGGTCCGTGCGGAGATGTTCTGGCCGAAGTAGACGACGCCGGCAACACCGTCATCGAGTGCATCGGCCAGCCACGATGGCAGCTCGGTACCGAAGAAGCCGGGCACGATGACACCGTTGACGGCTTCGAGCACGGCCCGATCCGACGTGGGCATTGCGTCGCTCATCCCTTCACCGCTCCCGCGACGAGACCGGAGGAGAGCTTGCCCTGAACGACGATGAAGAAGATCATCACGGGCAGAGTGATGAGCGTTGACGCCGCCATGACGCTGCCCCAGTCGTTGGAGTGCTCACCGAAGAACTGCTTCAGGCCGATGGCGACCGTGTATTTCTCGCTGGCACCGCCGAGCATCGTCATCGCGAAGATGAACTCGTTCCAGGCCGTGATGAAACTGAACACACTGGTGGCGACGAGGCCCGGCATGACGAGCGGGAGCATGACGGAGCGGAACATCCTCCACCAGCTCGCGCCATCGAGGAAGGCGGCCTCTTCGAGCTCCACCGGTACTGCGGCGACGAAGCCGCGCAGCATCCAGATTCCGAACGGAAGCGAGATCGTGATGTACACGATGATGAGGCCGAGGAGCGTGTTCAGCAGGTGGAGGTCTCGGACCTGCACGAACAGCGGGATCACGAGGGCTTCCATCGGCACCATCTGCACGATGAGGATCATGAGCAGCATCGAGGTGCGGAACTTGAAGCGGAAGCGGGCAACGGCGACCGAGGCGAGCAGCGACAGAACGGCGCTGGCCAGCACGACGGCGACGGCCACCACCAGCGAGTTGCGCAGGAAGACGGCGAAACCGCCGTCGTTGAGGACGTAGATGAAGTTGTCGAGGGTCAACTCCGACGGGAAGAGCCCGCGAGCTCCGCTCGCGGCATTCGCGTCGAACGCACTGGAGATCATCCAGAAGGCGGGAAACAGCGTGAAGATCAAGAGGAGCGTGACGAGCGCGCCGACGATGACGTTGCGGCGAACGCGTGCTGGGGTGATTTTCCGGCTCACAGTTCGTCCTCCTTCATGAGCACCCGAATGTAGATGACCGTGATCACCAGCAGCACCAGCGTGAGCAGGACCGCGATTGCCGAACCGAATCCATACCGGTTCTGACCGAACGACTCGACGTACGACCACACGCCCAGGTTGAGCACGCTGCGGTTTGTCCCCGAGCCTCCCGGCATCAGGTAGACCTGTCCGAACACCTTGAAGTCCCAAATCGTGGACAGGATGATGACCACGGTGAAGACCTGCTTGAGCGAGGGGAAGGTGATCTGGAAGAACCGGCGGATGGGGCCTGCGCCGTCCATCTGGGCCGCCTCCAGCATCTCCTTGGAGACGCCGAGGAGGCCTGCCATAACCGTGATCGCCACGAACGGGAAGCCGTGGTGCACGACGTTGATGAGCACGATCAGGTAGAAGCTCCACCGGTTGGTGAACCAGTTGAACGGTTCGTCCATCAGTCCGGCACCCATGAGGAGCTGGTTCACGATGCCGCTGTCGGCGTCGAAGATCCACACCCAGACGTAGGTACCGGTCACGGCGGGCATTGCCCACGCGACCATGATTGCGCTGCCGACCACCGTGCGCCAGAGCACGGAGAGGTTGGTCATCAGAATGGCGACGAGCGTGCCGAGCACGACCGTGCACAACACGGCGAGCACGGCGAAGAGCACGGTGTTGGGCAGGACGACCGACCACAGCTGTGGATCGGTGAGCGCCTCGACGTAGTTGTCGACGCCAATGAAGTTGGTGTCTCCGCTGACGATCTCGCGCAGACCGTAGTCCTGGAAGGAGAAGATCAGGACGCGAACGAGCGGCCAGAGGAGAAGGACGGCCAGCACGATCAGTGCCGGCGCGAGCAGGAGCCACGGCC
Organism: Microterricola sp.; assembly: GCA_040511515.1. GTDB lineage: Bacteria > Actinomycetota > Actinomycetes > Actinomycetales > Microbacteriaceae > Microterricola. The sequence goes on along the minus strand of JBEVGZ010000157.1, from coordinate 2,665 downwards.
GGGCGGCGGCGATCGTGATCGCCCTGCGCCGCCGAGGGCCGGGGCCTCCGGCCGCCGCGGAACGCGAAGTTCCTACGGCGGCCGGCGACTGAATCGTGGTGGTCATCGAGTGTGTCTTCTTACTTCTCGTTGAGGATCTCGGTCATCTCGGCAGCGGCATCGGCCGAGGCCTGCTCCACGGTCTTCTCGCCAGAGAGAATCGACTGGATCATCGTGTTGGTGGTCTTCTTGGCCTGCACGGCACCGAACTTCGGCGTGACGGGGAGGGAAGCACCGCCGTCAACCATCTGGGTGGCGAATGCCTGGGTGATCTCATCGGCGCTTGCGACTGTTGCGTCGAGTGCCGTGGTCTCTCCCGGGAAGTAACCGCTCTGCGTTGCCCACTCGGTGGCGAACTCGCCGGTGGTCATCATGTTCATGAACGTCCACGCGAGGTCCTTGTTCTCGCTGGACTCGAACATGCTGAGGTGCGAGCCGCCGAGCATCGACGGGCTGATGCCGGAGGTCTGGCCGGGGATCGGGAACGAGCCGATCTTGCCTTCCAGCTCCGGGTTCTTGTCGAGGATCGTCGCGGGAGTCCACGAACCCATGACGGCCATGCCGACCTTGCCCTGGGCGAAGTTGTCGAGGACGTCGGTCTCCTTCCACGTGGTCGCACCGGCGGTCGACGAGCCGTGCTCGAGAGCGAGGTCGGTGTAGAACTTGATTCCGGCCTGCGACTCGGCGCTGTCCAGACCCGAGGTCCAGGTGTCGCCCTTCTTCGTGGCAACTTCGCCACCGGCGCCCCAGACCCACGGGTAGGTGAGCTGCTCTGCGTCACCGGCAACCGGGAACGGGATGATGTCGGGGTTGCTCGCCTTGAGCGCGACGATTGCGTCCTGGAACTCGGCCCAGTTCGTCGGCACGGCGATGCCGGCTGCCTCGAAGATGTCGGTGCGGTAGATCACCGAGCGCACGCCGGCGTACCACGGCATGCCGTAGAGGGTGTCGTCGAGCGTTCCCGCCTCGACCAGGCCCTCAACGAGCTCGCCGTCGAGGCCGGCCTCGGTGACGTAGTCACCGATCGGCGCGAGCGCGCCGGACTCGGCGAACTCCGCGGTCCACGTCGTGCCGGTCTCGGCGACGTCAGGCGTCGTGCCACCGGCAATCGCTGTGACGAAGCGGTCGTGAGCGTCTGCCCACTGCACCATCTCAACGTTGAGCTTCGCGCCGGTCTCCTTCGTGAACTCTTCACCAACGCGGTCGAAGAAGTCATCGGATTCGGTGTTCGTACCCTGCATGATCCAGACATCAAGGGTTTGACCCGTGGCGTCACTGCCACTTCCGCCGGTGGTTCCGGAAGAACAAGCAGTCAGACTCAGTGCAGCCGTTGCCAAGATGGCGAGCGGCAGGTAACGCTTTTTCATAGCAGTCTCCTCATTGATGGGCCGAAGCCCGTGATTGCGAATTGAAAATAGTATCCAAGCTCATGCGCGTACGAGAAAGTTATTTTCACGCACCCTCAATACGATACCTCGTGTTCGGCGCGCACTTCGCCAGAACGCCGATCTGGCGGTGGCCAGGCAGCGTGTGGGCTAGGACTTCCGCCTACGCGTGGACAGCCAGCGGGCCGCGAGCACGAGGAGCAGCCCGATCGCCGCGCCGAGGGCCGTCTCGATCAGCCTGTCGATGAGCAGTGCGCTGACCGGCAGCGGGCTGGCCAGATGTGCGACACCGAGTGCGAGTGGGGTCACGAAGACCAGTGCCGCACCGTAGTTGCGGGCGACGAGGATCTCGGCCGCGAACTGCGCGAAGACCACGGCGATCAGGATGACCAGCGGCGGCGGCTCAGGGAAGAGCAGCAGACCCGTCACGAGCACGCCGAGCGCCGTTCCCACGATGCGGTGCAGGGCGCGGGAGATCGAATGCCGGGCGTGGGGCGGCGGGATGACGGCAATGACGCTCACGACCGCCCAGTACGGATGCCCGATACCGAGCGCCATCGCGAGCGCACCGGCCAGCAGGGCACCCACCACGTTCTGGAGCACCGCCAACCACAGCTGCGGCTCGCGTGCGGCCGACCAGCGGATGCTCGGCGAGCGGGGCAAAGACTTGAACCAGTCCGCATGCCGCCTGCCCGCGGCTCGGCGCAGCAGCCAGCCGGACATCGATACCGCCAGGGCGAAGAGGGCTGCGCACACCGCGATGCCGATGCGGAGCGCGAGTTCTCCGCTCGGCGTCGGCACGGCCGCGCAGACCAACAGGCCGAAGACGAAGAACAGCGGCGTCGGCGGGAACAGGCCGAAGACGGCGGCCACCAGCAGACCGCAGACGATCACCAGGACGAGCGAGACCGCCGTCATCCACAGCGCTGCGCCTGTCGCGGCGAGGGTCGTACCGAGCGCAACGCTCACGACGAGGCCCACGGCCGCGATGCTCACGCTCCGCAGGCGGAGCCGGTACGGCTCGCTCCGGCCGTACAGTGCCGTCATCGCCCCGAATGACGCGTAGGCGGCGAGGTCGAGTCGGCCGAGAGCGAGCAGCACGAAGAGCGGAACCGCCATCGCCAGCGCGGCGCGGCTCGCGACCTCGATGTCGAGTGCGGTCAGCGAGCGCAGCCGTTCTGACAACGACTGCGGCCGCTGCTGGTCTCCCACTGTCACTGGCCTACTGGTCTACTCGTCTA